>JBCCSW010000031.1:0-18037 GCA_039199465.1 Pseudomonadota bacterium | reverse complement strand
CGGTGCGCTGCACGATCCAGTCGTCCGAGGTGTCGACCATGCTGGCGAGCTCGGCATTGGTCATGACCCGTTCGGGCAGGTAATGGCCGCATCCCGTGGCGACGGTCCGCGTCGTGCTCATCGCGGCCCCTCCTGCGCCGCGCGTTCGGCCTTGTCCCCGGTGGGCGCGGCGTCCTCGACCGTCGGTCCGGCTGCCCCGGGCTTTGGGTCGGGCTTTGGCTCCGGCTTTGGCTGGGGCTTTGGCTCGGGCTTGGACATGGTGGCGGCGGCGTCCTCGTCACGCTGTGCCGCGCCGTCGCCGCCCGACCACGCCGCGTCGACCGCGCTCACGAGCGCTGCGCTGCTGTCGGCCGTGCCATGGGGCAGGTGGCTGAGGTCGAGGCGCGCAATCTCCCGCGCCACGGCGGCATGGTAGTCGTTCTCGGCCAGTGCCGTCGCCAGCGTCACCGCGGAGTCCATGCCCACCGCATCCGCGCGTCCATGGCTCTTCACGACCGTGCCGTTCAGGCCCAGAAACACGCCGCCGTTCACCCGACGCGGGTCGATCCGCCGCGACAGCCGCCTGAGCGAGGTCAGCGCGAACAGCTGGCCGATCCGTGACAGCGGGCTGTGGGCGAAGGCATCCTTCAGTCCCTGTCGAATGAAGCCCGCCGTCCCCTCGGCCGTCTTCAGGGCGATGTTGCCGGTGAACCCATCCGTCACGATGACGTCGACGGTGGCGCCGCCGATATCCGTCCCCTCCACAAAGCCCGCCGAGGTGAAGCGCGCCTCCGGTAACGCCGCGGTCTTGTCCAATGCCTCCGCGGTCAGGCGCAGCTCGGCATGACCCTTCTGCGGCTCGGTCCCGATATTCAGAAGGCCGACGACCGGCTTGGCCAGTCCGAAGCTCAGTCGGGCATACTCGGCACCCAGCACGGCATATTGCATCAGCGCCCGGGGTCCGGCGCGCAGATCGGCGCCGACATCCAGCACGGTGTTGAAGCCATGCGGCTGTGCCGAGGGCCAGTGCACCGCGATCGCCGGGCGGTCGATGCCCGGCGCCTTGCGCAGGATCAGCATCGACATCGCGAGCAACGCGCCGGTGTTGCCGCAGGACACGCACACCCGCGCCTCGCCGTCCCGCACCGCCGTGATGGCCGCCCACATCGAGCTGTCGCGCCGCGTTCTCAGCGCCTTGGACGGAACGTCGTCCATGCGGACCACGTCGCTGGCATGGCGGACCGAAACGCGCTCGGCGAGGGGCTGCGCGCGCCGTCGCCGCAGCAGACGCTCCAGCGTCGGCGCATCGCCGAACAGCAGGAACCGTGTCGTCTCATCGCGGCGCGCATAGCGCACCAGCCCGGCCACGACCGCCGCCGGCCCGGCATCCCCGCTCATCGCATCGATCGAGAGTGTAAGAGGCTCAGTCATCGGCGCCCATCGTTCGCCGGACTGTTAGCATCTGCCGAGCGAGGACCGTGCGCCGCTCTCCCGGCCAGCCGCCATCGATGGGGCGGGCGCACGTGGACGGCGCGGCACTCAGCTCACGCTGCGTCGTCGTCGAAATCGATCTCGGGCGCCGACTTGACCACCTCGCGGTCGCGGTAGAAGCCGCAGGCACCGCAGACATGGTGCGGCAGCTTAAGCTCGCCGCAGTTGGGGCATTCGCTCGATCCGACCACGCTAAGCGCGTCGTGGCTGCGACGCATGCCGCGCTTCGAGCGCGTGACCCGGTTCTGTTGGACCGCCATCGTTCTTCCCCGTGCCCGACAGCGCACGCCCGTCGGGTGGAGGGCTGCGCATGATCATCTGGTGCGCCAGGCACCTCGGAATTCTGCGAGACGCGGAACATACTCAGATCGCCCGCCGTAGCAAGCCCCTACCACGCCGTTCTTCAGCCGATGATCGCGCCATCGCTGAACTCAGGCGGCGCCATCGCCGTCACCGTCGCCATTGCCGCCGATCCGGGTCTTCAGCGCTGCGAGGCCGGCGAAGGGTTTGGCGGCCTCGTCGGTCAGCGGCTCGGCACCCGGCGGGCCATAGCTCCGCGTCCCGTGCTCGGCGCCCGGCGCGCGGGGAAAGGGGTCGAGCGAGAGGGCCAGCGTCTCGATCATGGGCGCGGCGACGTCGATGGCATCACCCAGCGCCTCGGGGGCCGCGTCGGCATCGGCATCGAGCTCGATCTCATTGCCCGCAGGCGGCGTGACCCCGGGAAGGTAGCGCCGCTCCATGGTCGTCTCGATCTCCGAGGGTACCGGCTCCAGCGTCACGACGCAGGGCTGCGAGAGGGCCGCGCTCAACCGGCCGGCCAGCAGCCAGCCCTCGTCTTGGGGGGTGATTTCGGCCCGGAAGGCGAGCTGCTCGAGCGCGGCGAGGCCCAAATAGTCGGCGATGGCCGCGCGCTCCGCCGCCTCGGGCCGCAATTCGACGGTCAGTCCGCCGGTCTCCACCAGCGCACCGACCGCGACCGGGTGTTCGAGCGGCAGCGGCAGGGCCAGATCGAGAGGCGCGCCTGCAGCGGTGCCGACGTCATCCGCTTGCGCGCCATCGCTGTTCTGCGGTGCGGGCGTGCGGTCAGCATCGCGCCGTCTGGCCATCCTATTCTCCAGCCGTTCAACAGCGCCGGTGTATCAGCGCGTCGCTTGAACTTAAGAGAGGCCGCGGCTATCGCAAAGCTGCAAGGCCAATGGGGGAGATGAAGGTGCATCGCGTACTGACCCATATCGCCGTCACCGCCGCAGCAGGGCTCGCCCTCGCGGGCTGCTCGCCGGTCATCACCAGCCACGGCTATGCGCCGCCCGACGAGCTGGTGCAGCAGATTGTACCGGAGGTCGATACGCGGGGCTCGGTCCGGCGAAAGATCGGCCAACCGGGTGCCACCGGCGTCTTCACCGACGAGGGCTGGTACTATGTCTCGACCACGCTTGAGCGGAAGGCGTTCTACGCGCCCCAGATCACCGATCGACGCATCGTCGCTGTGACCTTCGACGATCGCGACCGTGTCGTGGCGGTGGATCGCTTCGGACTTGAGGACGGGCGTATCGTCGATCTTGAGACCCGGATCACGCCGACCTTCGGGCGCGAGCTCACGCTGGTGCAGCAGATCCTCGGCAATATCGGCTCGGTCAGCGAGGGGACCGTGCTCAGGGGCGGCAACTGAGGCTTTCGGCCCGGCCTCGCCACCGCGGTCCGGTCCGTCCCGCTGCAAGGCGCCCCTTTCAGGGCGCTGGCACCGCCCGGCGCTCGAGATGCAGCCATGCCAGCGCACCCACCGCCAGCGTCAGCAGCGGCAGCATGACGGCCTGCACCGCCATCCAGCCCAGGCTGTCCAGCACCGCGCCTGAACCCAGCGACGCCACCAGCACAAGCGCCATCACCGCGAAGTCGTTGAAGCCCTGCACGCGGGCCTGCTCCTCGGGCCGGGTGGCGGTGGACAGCATCGCGGTCGCGCCGATGAAGCCGAAATTCCAGCCGAGCCCGAGCAGGATTAGCGCCGACATGAAATGCGCATAGGTGATGCCCGACATGGCGATCCCGCCTGCAAGGGCAAGGCACACCTGACCCGCCAGCACGACGGGCACCGGACCGAAGCGCGCGACGATCCGGCCCGTGATCAGCGAGGGCGCATACATCGCCAGGACATGGGCGCGCACGACGTCGGCGGTCGGGTCGGTGGTGAAGCCGCAGGCCGCCATCGCAAGTGGCGTGGCGGTCATCATCAGCGTCATCATCGCATAGCTCGACATACCGCAGAGCACCGCGACCGCGACGCGCGGCTCGCGCAGGATCTCGGCAAGCGGCCTGCCGACGGCCTGCCGCGGGCTTTGGGGCGCGTGGGCCGGGCGGGGGATGTCGAGCGCGAACAAGGGCAGGGCGCCCGCCAGCATCACGCCGCCCATGACTAGATAGGCGCCGGCATAGGGCACAGGCTCCATCAGGTCGCCGAAGCGCTTGATCACCTCGGGGCCGAGCAGCGCCGCGATCAGGCCGCCTGCCAGCACCCACGAGATCGCCTTGGGCTTGTAGGCATCGCTCGCCATATCGGTCGCGGCGAAGCGGTAGAGATTGTGGCCTGCAACGTAGAGCCCGATCAGAAAGCTGGCCGCGCCGAACAGGGCGAAGGACTGGATGTCGATCGCATGGGCCGCGAGGAACCCGCCGGACGAGCCCATCAGTGCGGCACCCAGGAAGCCCGCACGTCGGCCCGTGCGGGCCATGATCGCCGACAGCGTCGGCGCGCCGATCATCGAGCCCAGAACCATCAGCGAGATCGGCAGCGTCGCGAGCAGTGTCGACGGCGCCAGCACCGCGCCGGCCAAACCGCCGAGGACCATGTGCACCGGCAGCAGCATGCCGAGGACGGACTGCGCCCAGGTCAGGATGATGACGGCGCGGCGGGCCCGGCTATCGTCGATCAGGTGTTCGGACATGGCTGGCCTTCGGTCCGTCGGATGAAGTCTGGCTGACCACGCACCGTTTGGCTGCTCAACGCGGAAATGTCACGGGACCCTGTGCAAAACCTAGCAGCATGATGCCGAGCCCACCACAACCGCACGGCGTGCTCGGCTGTGCGGGCGGCCTCTCGTCCGCGGCGCTGCAGGCACGCCGCGCCATGGGCTCGATCCCGACCCAATCGGTCGTCAATCTGATCGTGCTTTGATCTTGGTCAGGCGCCCGGCGCGACGAATGCGCTTTAGTGTGTCGGCGAGGACGGATCTGGAGCGCTACCGCCATGCCGGATGTCGTGACCCAAACAGATGACCCAGCGCATAACGATCTGGACGTCACCGCCTACGACCCCGATCAGGAGATCGAGACGGCCATCGATGGTGGCACGCTGTCGGGGATCGCGGCGCTGGTGATCGGCGAGCTGGTTCGGAACAATGCACCTGGCCGACGCGACGGCGCCGACGCCGCAAGGGCGGCCGTGCGGCCCGGTCGATGGCGCCGGCTACCGCAGCCGACGCATCCCGCAGTGCCGAGCTGTACCGCGATACGCGACGATCAGGCGCGTGTCGGCATCGAGAGCTTCCTTGGCATCGGCAAGCTGCCGGCAACCGCAGGTGAGCAGGATCCGGAACCCGATTGCCACTGTCTGCTCAGCCGACCTCTCGCCTCCTATCACCGCCGTGGCGGGCATCGCGAGACAGAGACGATCGCCTTCGCCGACTAGCCTCTGACAGCGTCGGGCCGTCGGCCGCGAGGATCGTTGCCGTCAGCCATCCAAGGCGCCCGGACGGGCATCGCGCGCCATGTGATCCAACACGCCGTTGACAAAGCCGGGCTCGCGGCCGTTCGGGAAGAACGCCTTGGCGATGTCCACATACTCGCCGATCACCACCTTGGCGGGGGTCTCTGGCGCCTCGACCAATTCGTAGCCGGCTGCCCGGAACAGCGCGCGCAGCGTGGCGTCGATCCGGCCGAGCGGCCAGCGCGCGTTCAGCGCATCGTCGGTCAGGTGGTCGATGCGCACCTGGCGCCGATGCACGCCCTCAAGCACGCCGCGGAACAGCGCGATATCCGGATCGGCATAGCGCAGCCCCTCGATATCGCTGCCGAGCCGGTGGCGCTCGAACTCCTCGCGGACCTGCTGCCACCCCGACCCGGTCACCTCCATCTGGTAGAGCGCCTGCACCGCAGCCAGCCGCGCCGCCGAGCGGGCGAGGCGGCCGCCCGGCTTGCCCGAGCGGCGGCGTTGCCGCGCGCTACGATCGACGCCGGCCTCGGCGGGCGTGCCGGCGCCCGGTTTGGGATCGGTGCCGTCGCCGGTCATGGCCATCCCGTCATTGCGCGTCTTCCCCAACCGCCGCGGCGGGCTCGCCCATCATCGCCGCACCCTGGCGACCGCTCGTGCCGCCGATGGTCGAGCCGCCGCGGAACCGCCGGGCGAGCGCGATGAGATGGAGGCAGGCCTCGGCCGCGCCGCCACCCTTGTTCTGGCCACTCGGATCGGCGCGTATGTCGGCCTGGGCCGTGTTCTCGACCGTCAGGATCGCGTTGCCGATCGGCAGGCCGCGCTCGACGGCCAGCAGCGTCAGCCCCCGGGCGCTCTCCTCGCAGACTGTCTCGTAATGCGTGGTCTCGCCGCGGATGACGCAACCGATCGCCACGAACCCCTCGAAACCGCGGCCGTCCGCGGCAAGCCGGATCGCCGGCGCGATCTCCAGCGCCCCCGGGACCGACACGATCTCGAACACCGCGCCTGCCCGGGACAGCACGTCCGAGGCGCCGGCAATCAAGCCATCGGCAATCGCCTGATAGTAGGGTGCGGCCACGATCAGCACCCGCGGCGCGGGATTGAGCGCGGGCAGGGCGAGCTGGCCGGCATCGCTATGCTGGGCCATGGCAACCTCCAAAGGACAGCGAAGCGCGGTCGCCGCGGCGGGCGCGGCGGTCAGTCATGTCTCGGCAACGGACGCGTGTCGGTAATGGTGATGCCGAAACCGTCGAGGCCCACCACTTTCGGCAGCGGCGAGTTGGTCAGCATCACCATCTCGGACACCCCCAAGGCCTGCAGGATCTGCGCACCGACGCCGTATTGGCGAAGCTCGCGCGGCGAGGACGGGCGCGGCGACAGCCGATCCGAGATCGCGGTGGGCGAGGTGTCGCGGATCATGATGACCGCACCCGTGCCCTCGGCGGCGACGGCGCGCATCGCATTCGGCACCTGCCCCGCCCGCTCTGGATGCAGCGCCAGAATATCCTCCAGCGGGTCCAGCACATGCATCCGGACCAGCGCCGGGCTTGCGGCCGCCACATCGCCCTTGATCAGCGCGAAATGCTCGTTGCCGTCCGGCGTGTCGCGGAAGACGCGCAACTGCCACTCGCCACCGTATTCGGAGTTGATCGTCGTCTCGGTCACCTGCGAGACGAGATTGTCGTGCTTGCGGCGATAGGCGATGAGATCGGTGATCGTGCCGACCTTGAGACCGTGGCGCTGTGCGAAGGCTATCAGGTCGGGCAACCGCGCCATCGAGCCGTCGTCCTTCATGATCTCGCAGATCACACCGGCCGGCCGTCGCCCGGCCAAGCGTGCGATATCGACCGCCGCCTCGGTATGGCCGGCGCGCACCAGCACGCCGCCGTCGCGGGCGCGGAGCGGAAAGACATGGCCGGGCGTCGCGATGTCCTGCGGCCCGCTCTCGGGATTGATCGCCGCCACGATGGTCAACGCCCGGTCATGGGCCGAGATGCCCGTCGTCACGCCCTCGCGTGCCTCGATCGAGACGGTGAAAGCGGTCTCGTGGCGCGACTGGTTCTGCGCGGCCATTAACGGCAGGCCCAGCCGGTCGATATCGCTCCCCTGCATCGCCAGGCAGATCAGGCCGCGCCCATGCGTCGCCATGAAATTCACCGCGGCCGCGTCAGCCGCATCGGCCGGGATCACCAGATCGCCCTCGTTCTCGCGGTCCTCGTGGTCGACCAGGATCACCATCCGGCCCTGGCGTGCGGCCTCGATGATCTCGGCCGCTGGGCTGACCGCGTCGCTGTAGTCGGTTCTGTCGCTCATGGCTCCCCGCAGGTTCGCGCAGCCACATAGACCCTGCCTGAAACGAATGCCAGTGCGCGCCGCCAACCCTGCAACCGTGCCGCAACCCTCACGCTTAAGCCCGTCGCCTGACGCCTTGGCGCGGGCGCTCAGCCCGCCATCCGCAGCCGGGCCACATAGCGAGCCAGCAGGTCGATCTCCAGATTGACGCGGCTGCCGACGCCGGCATCGGCGAGATTGGTCACCGCCCAGGTGTGCGGGATGATGTTGATGCCGAACAGAACGTCGTCCTCGCGATCCTCGACCCCGTTCACCGTCAGCGAGATGCCGTCGAGGGCGATCGAACCCTTCTGCGCCAGATAGGGCGCCAGCGCTTTCGGCGCCGCCACGTCGACACGGTGCGAGCCGCCCTCGGGCCGCAGTCCCTCGATTGTCCCCACACCGTCCACGTGGCCCGAGACGATATGCCCGCCCAGCTCCTCCCCGACGCGCAGCGAGGGTTCGAGGTTGATCTTCGTGTCGACGGTCCAATCCGCCAGCGTCGTGACCGAGCGCGTCTCGCCCGAGACATCCACGGCAAACCAGTCCTGTCCGCCCTCGACCCCCGTCGCCACCGCGGTCAGACAGCAGCCGTTGCAGGAGATCGAGGCCCCGATCTCGATCTCAGCCGCCGGGCGTGCGCAGGCGATGACGATCCGCGTGTCCCCCTGCGGCGCGATCGACAGGACATGGCCGACCTCCCGGACGATCCCCGTGAACATGAGCGGTCTCCTCGTGATGTTAGGGCGCGAGGTAGCGGCAGGTCGGGGCGGCCGCAAGCGGCGGTCGCGCCATCAGGGCTCTGAGTGCGCGTCGGGCGGTCGTCCACGCCGTCTCATTTCAGGACGAAAGCAACGCCGTACCCAGCCTGTGCGCGCTGCGTTCGTGACCCGTCCGGCACCATATCGTGGTTAGGGGATTCTCAATCGAACAGGGCGAGAACGACGGCATAGGGCCGGCAGCGCGCGGGTTTGGCCCGGTTGATTACTGTAACAGTCCCTGGCTTCGCCAGCCGGCTCCATCAGAAGGATGGCCCATGCCGACCCTTGATCGCCTGCCGCGCCTTGTGTTGCTGCTTGCCGCAGCGCTCGCCCTCGGTGCCTGCGCCGTGCCCCGCGCGGGGCCGAGTTCGGGGGAGATTACCGCCCCGACGGCGGATGTGCCCTTTACCATCGTACCTGTGTCGGCGGCCGTGACCGCCGCAACGCGGCAGGAGCCAACGCTCGGTTTCGGCACAGACTTCCAGCGCCGCAAACCCGCTGCGGTCGACGTGATCGTACCGGGCGACGTTCTGACCATCACGGTGTGGGAGAACAGCGAGACCGGCCTGCTCTCCGCCACGGGCATCGGCGCGACGACCATGCCGAATGTCCGGGTCGACGCCGCGGGAACGATCCACGTGCCCTATGTCGGCAGGGTGCGCGCCGCCGGGCGCAGCGTCGCGACGCTCAGCCGGATCATCCGCGACCAGCTTGCCGAGCGTGTCTTGAACCCGCAGGTGGACGTGTTCCCCCATGTCTCCGATGCGCGCCAGGTCAGCGTGCAAGGCGTCGTCGGCGCGCCCGGCCTCTACAGTATCCGCGCCGGCAGTCGGCATCTCTTGCCGATGTTGGCCCAGGCCGGCGGTGTGCCGGCCGATCCCGAGGTGGTGCGCCTCAGACTCCGCCGCGGCAGCGAAACCGGGGAGGTCTGGCTGCAGGACCTCTATGACCGGCCCGAGATGAATGTGCCCCTGGCAGCCGGCGACGCGGTGATCGCCGAGCGGGATCGCCGCAGCTTCACGGCGCTCGGCGCGGTCGGCAAGACCATGCGGGTACCCTTCCCGCACCGCCGCCTGTCGCTGGCGGATGCCCTTGGCGCGATCGGCGGGCTGCGTGACGACTTCGCCGACCCAAGCGGCGTCTTCATCTTCCGCGACGAGAGCGCGGACGTGATGCAGCGGCTCGACCCTGGCATGCGCGGGGAGGCTGCTGGGGCGGGTGGCAAGGTCGTCTATGTCCTGGATCTCACCGCGCCGGGCGGCATGTTCCTCGCTCGGGACTTCATCATGCGCGATGGCGATACGCTGTATGCGACGACGGCGCCCTTCGTCCGCTTCCGCCAGGTGCTGTCCTCGATCGCACCGGTGATCGGCCTCGCAGGCTCCGCCCGCTCGCTCGGCGGGTTCTGACGTCGTGCCGGCGAAGCGCCCTGTTGCGCTGCCGGGATGGCCGCGCCGGGAGAAGCCCACGGCGCGGCCACGCTTTCGCGGCGGTGCCGCGGCCTCGGCCACGTCGGGTCTGGCACGCGGGCTGGTCCGAACCTCGGCGACATCGCTGATGTCGAAGCTTGCCAGGGAGGCCGAGGCGCTGGAGGACGGCGTTGAGGGCGCCGATGGCCAGAAGGCGCCTGCAGCCTCGCCGCCTCGCCGCCGCGCACCGCCAATGCCGAAGATCGGACGGCCGCGTCCACAACCATCGGGCACGCGCCCGCGACGTCCGACCGGGTCCATGGCGAAGGGTGTCGGCGCCCTCGCCGCCGCGGGTCGGCGTCAGGCAGAAGTCGGCCGTCCAACGCACGTTTCCGAGGAACGGGTCCCATCGCAAACGGTACCGACTCGGGCGCTTCCCCAAGAACGAACCCAGGGATCACCCCAAGAACGACCTCAGGGACCATCCCAGGGATCACCCCAGGAACGGCCCCAGGAACCACTCCAGGGACCACCCCAGGCACAGGCCAAGGCACAACCCCTGGAACAGCCTCAGCCACCCCCACAGGCTGGCGACCATTCGGCGATGACGTCTTCTCCAAGGCGTTCGAGGTCGACCAAGCGAAACCGGGGCACCCCGGCGAGCCTCGAGATACCCATCGGCCCGAGCGACGGCACACCGTCCGACCCGATGCCGACCCCGGCCGTGACCGTGATCAGCCGGTCGACCAAGCCGTCGGCCATGAGGGCGCCTGCCAGGCGACCGCCACCCTCGCAAAAGACGCTGTTGACCCCCTCCGACGCCAGCCGCCCCAACATCGCTTCGGGCGACAGCAGCATTCCCTGGCCATGGTCGGTGATGTGACCCGGCGAGCCTGCTTGAGCGGCGATGACCGCGCCATGGTCCCGGACGATCCCCGCCGTAGTGCCCAAGACATCGCCGCCATCGTCGACCGCGGCGCTGGGCTGAGTGTCGTCGGCACCTGGTGCGACCTCCAACAATCGCACGCCGAGCCCCTTCAGGATGGAGGCTCGTGCCTCGACAGCCTCTCCATGGCCTGCGCCACCCCGGCATAGCACCGCCGCAGGATGGCGGTGTGCGGTCGTCGCCAACTTGCCGTCGGGCGGCAGGGTCAGCCTCGGATCCGCGACCACCCGAAGCGGTTGCGGCGCGTCGGGACCCAGCCCGCGGACATCCAGCATCGGGTCGTCGGCGCGCGCCGTGCCGGCCCCGATCAGGATGGCATCCGCTTCGGCGCGCATCGCGTGCACCCGCAGTCGCGCAGCGGGCCCCGTGATCCATCGGCTCTCGCCCGTTCGCGTCGCGATCCGACCGTCCAGTGTCGTGGCGAGCTTCAGGCTCAGCGCCGGGCGCGAGCGGGTAATGACGCTCAGGAACCCGTCGTTGACCGCCGCGGCCTCGTCGCCGAGCAGGCCGACAGTGACCTCGATCCCTGCAGCGCGCAGCCGCGCAATGCCCCGGCCGGCGACCCTCGGATCGGGATCGATCATCGGGCACACCACGCGCACGACGCCCGCCGCCAGCAGCGCATCGGCGCAGGGCGGCGTGCGGCCGTGATGTGCGCAGGGCTCCAACGTCACATAAACCGTCGCGCCGACCGCGTTCTCGCCCGCCTTGGCAAGCGCCAGCAGCGCCTCGGCCTCCGCATGCGGCCGCCCGCCCGGCGCCGTCAAGCCGCGTGCCAAAAGCCGACCGTCCCGCACGATCAGCGCCGCCACGGCAGGGTTCGGCGCCACCCGCCCGCGGCCGCGCCGCGCCAGCGCGATCGCCGCAGACATCCAGCGCAGATCGGCGGGATCGGCTGCCAGGTGCCCCCGCGCCATCGCGCGGTCAGTCCGAGCCGGACTTCGTTTCGGTCGGGCGAAGCTCGCTCACGAACTCCTCGAAATCAGCGACTTCCTGGAAGTTCTTGTAGACCGACGCGAAGCGGACATACGCCACCGTGTCGATCCGCGAGAGGCTCTCCATGACGATCTCGCCGATCGTGTCCGAGGCGATGTCGGTGTCGCCCAGGCTCTCGAGCCGGCGGACGATGCCCGAGATCATCTGCTCGACCCGCTCGCCGTCGATCGGCCGCTTCTGCAGGGCGATACGGATCGAGCGTGCCAGCTTGTCGCGATCGAACGGCTCGCGACGGCCGTTCTTCTTGATGACGACCAGATCGCGCAACTGCACCCGCTCGTAGGTGGTGAACCGCCCGCCGCAATTGGGGCAAAAGCGTCGGCGCCGGATGGCGACATGGTCCTCGGCCGGACGCGAGTCCTTCACCTGCGTATCAACGTTCCCGCAGAAAGGGCAGCGCATCCCAACACTCCTCAAGCCGTCGACGCGAGAACACCGTGGCCCGAGGACCAATGACAGAGGCCTTGTGCCGAGACGCAACATAGCCCCTATATATGCGGCAGATCTACCACAGAGTGGCGGCGGGGCGTCATTCGGAACAGGAAATGCGATTGCCGGATGCAGCGTCGGCAAGGGCCCTGGCGAGGGTGCAGCCCTAGCTGACGATGGGCGCCGTGACGCTGCCGAGACGCTCGGGCGGGCTCTCGCCGCCGGCCTTGAAGACGATGACCTCGCCTTCCTCGGCCCATCCACCCAGCAGTGCTGTGATGTTCACCTGATGGGTGACGAGAAGCAGTGTCGTGGTGCCGATGGTCCCGTCGATCACCTTGCGGAGCGCCGCGGTTTGCGCTTCCTCCTGGTCGCGATCCGAGAAGAACGAGTTCAACGCCGGCTCCTCGGTCACCGTGCCGAGGCCGAGAAGGCGCGCGGTCTCAAGGCATCGGCACCATTGACTGGAGAGGATCAGGCGGAAGCGCGCGCGCCCCTGTTTCAGCATGCGTCCGGTCAGCACCGCCTGCACCCGGCCCTCGCGATCCAGCGTGCGTTGTGTCGAGCAATCGGCCAGCGAAAAGCCGGCTGGGTCGCCGGTGCCGGGCGCGATCGCGTGGCGCATGATCGCGTGCACCCCAGGTTGGCCAAGACGCGCGAGAAGGGCGCGGCCCGCATCGTCCAGCAGGTCGGCCTGCGCCCGCGCAAGCCCGCCGATGCCGGGCGCCGGCCCCGTCGCGGCGACGGCCGCCGCGCCTGCCAATGCTCCCCTGACGAACCCGCGTCGATCCATCCGAGCCTCCCTCGATCCACGAAGGCAACCGTTCCGACTCTGCCGCCGGCCGCCCCAGCGCGATGTAGCATGAATCGCGGCGTGCGGCGGTCCTCCGCGTCGCCACGCGTGACGGGACCGAGCCTAGCTGTTGCAGCTCGCCGCCGATCCGCCCGCTCCTCGATGCGGCAGACCGGCGACGCGGCGCGCGCAATGCAAAAGGGGCCCGCGACGGGGCCCCTTCAGACTGGTCGATCGAGGCCGTTTGCGCGATCAGAGCGCCTGGTAGATCGGGAACTTTGCGGTCAGCGCCTTGACCTTCTCGGCCACAGCGGTCTCGACGGGACCGTTATCGGCCTCGCCGTTCTTCGCCAGCCCGTCGACCACCTCGACGATCAGACGGGCCACGTCGCGGAACTCGGCCTCTTTGAAGCCGCGGGTCGTGCCCGCTGGTGTGCCGAGGCGGAGGCCCGAGGTAACCATCGGCGGCTCGGGGTCGAACGGGATGCCGTTCTTGTTGCAGCAGATGTGTGCACGCAGCAGCGCCTGCTCGGCCGCGTTGCCCTTCACACCCTTCGGCCGTAGGTCGACCAGGCAGAGATGCGTGTCGGTTCCGCCGGTGATGATGTCGAGACCGCCCTTGATCAGCTCGTCGGCCATCGCCTTGGCGTTGTCGATCACCTGCTTGATGTAGGCGCGGTACTCGGGCCGCTGCGCCTCGCCGAAGGCCACCGCCTTGGCGGCGATGACGTGCATCAGCGGACCGCCTTGCAGGCCCGGGAACACCGCCGAGTTGATCTTCTTCGCCAATGCCTCGTCATTGGTCAGAATGATGCCGCCGCGCGGGCCCCGCAGCGTCTTGTGGGTCGTCGAGGTGGCGACATGCGCGTGATCGAGCGGGTTGGGATGGTGGCCGGCAGCGACCAGGCCCGAGAAATGCGCCATGTCGACATGCAGTAGCGCGCCGACGCTGTCGGCGATCTCGCGGAACTTCTTGAAGTCGATCTGGCGCGGCACGGCCGAGCCGCCGGCGTAGATGAGCGCCGGCTTGTGCTCCTCGGCCAGCTTGGCGACGGTGTCGTAGTCGATGGCATGATCGTCCTTGGACACGCCGTACTGCACGGCATTGAACCACTTGCCGCTCAGGTTGGGCTTGGCGCCGTGGGTCAGATGGCCGCCCGAGGCGAGGTCCATGCCGAGGATCGTCGCGCCCGGCTTGATCGTCGCCAGCATCACCGCCTGGTTGGCCTGCGCGCCGGAGTGGGGCTGCACATTGGCGAACTTGCAGTTGAAGAGCTTGCAGATGCGCTCGATCGCCAGCGACTCCGCGATATCGACGTTCTCGCAACCGGCGTAGTAGCGGCGGCCGGCATAACCCTCGGCGTATTTGTTCGTCATGACCGAGCCCTGCGCCTGCATGACGGCGCGGCTGGCGATGTTCTCCGAGGCGATCAGTTCGATCTCGTCCTGCTGGCGGCGCAGTTCGCCCACCATCGCCTTGTAGATGTCGGGGTCGCGGGTCGTCAGATCCTCGGTGAAGAAGCCGGGGTCCTGAATCTTGGCATCCATTGGTCTCTCCCTCAGTGCGGGCGCGCCGCCGTGGCAGGTGCCGCGTCAGCCGCGGCCGGGCGGGGTGGCGCCGGAGCCTTGTCGTGTCGGCGCCACATTAGGGAGGCGGTTTGGGCGAAACACGCGAAAAGACGTCGCGACGCGCCGATGCGCGGCCCTAGTTTCGCCTGCTGAAAAGGAAGCGGGCCAGAGCGGCCGCGCGGAGAGAGAAAACCGGGTCCTCCCGCGGCCGGAGCGTCGACAGTGCGATTCCAGAACCTCTCGATCGAGGCGAGCGATGCGCCGGATGCCCACGCGGCCTGTCGCAGGCTGCGTCATCTCTACGGCCATGTGCCCCGGGAACAGGCCGACTGCATCGTCGCGCTGGGCGGCGACGGCTTCATGCTGCAGACGCTGCATGCCGGCATGGGTCTCGGCATCCCGGTCTATGGAATGAACCGCGGCACCGTCGGCTTCCTGATGAACAGCTATGCCGAGGACGGGCTGCTGGAGCGCCTCGACCGCGCCAAGGACGCGCTGATCAATCCGTTGCGCATGACCGCCTCGATCCCGGGCCAGGCCGACCGCGTCGCGCTGGCGATCAACGAGGTTTCGCTGCTGCGCGAGACGCGGCAGGCCGCCAAGTTCCGGGTCTGGATCGACGGGGAGGTGCAGCTTGACGAGTTGATCTGCGATGGCGTGATGGTCGCCACCCCGGCAGGCTCGACCGCCTACAACCATTCCGCGCACGGTCCGATCATCCCGATCCGCGCGCGCCTGCTGGCGCTGACGCCGGTGGCCGTGTTCCGGCCGCGGCGCTGGCGCGGCGCGCTGCTGCCTTACGAGGCCGAGGTGCGGATCGACGTGATGGAGCAAACCAAGCGCCCGGTCTCTGCCACCGCCGACCATGTCGAGGTGCGTGACGTCGGCAGCGTTCATGTGGCGCTGGCCGACGAGATCGATCTCCGACTGCTCTACGATCCGGGCCACAGCCTGGAGGAGCGGATCATCCGCGAGCAGTTCTCGGTCTGACCCCATCGCTACCCGTTACACTCAAGACGCGAACTAGGGCGGCGTTGTCCCAGCGAGGCACAGCGATTGCCCCTTTACAGCCCTTCTACCTCCGCAATGGCGGGGGATCGTCGGCAGTGTCGGTGATGTCGGTTAAAAGGTTGTGTGGGTTACGATGGCGAAGAAGCGTAGTGCGTCAGGTGTCGTCCTCCGGTCTTTCGATCGCTTTGCCCGCGACAACCGGGGCGGCATGACGCTGGATTGGTTGGCTGTGGTCAGCGGCGGCATCCTGATGACCGTCGTGGCCGTGACCGTCATCGGTGACGACGCGATCGGCGTCGTGACCGACCTCAACGACCGAGAGGCGGCGCACGAGGCCGCCGTTGCCGCGGCCGCCGAGCGTGCCTTCGCGCGGCGCGAGCGGGCGGCGATGGCGGAGCCGCGGCGCACCTACTATCCCGACGCGCCCGAGATAGGCGGGGTGACCGGCACCGGAACCTCGGCGAGCGTGGAGACCGGCCTGATCGCTGCCCCGCGCGATGCAGGCGGCACCGGAGCGTTCGAGCCGGCCATCGCCGAGCCGGATGTGGTGAGCAGCGCCGTGCTTACCGATGGCCTCCGCTTCGACGTCGCCGTGACAGATGCAGCACCCGAGGTGGACGGGACGCGTCCGGGTGCCGAGGACGATCATGACTGCGTCGCCGCACTGCGCGACAATCCGTTCTTGAGCGAGAGCCTGGTGCAAACGGGCGGCTGCGACACCGTGGCGGGACCCGTCCTGCAAGAGCCGAGGCGTGACCGCGTTGCGCCGGGTATGGCGCTGGAGACCGTGGTCGTCGACCGCGCGCCGGCGCAGGATTTCGCGCTGCCCGAGAGGCTGGACGACTGCGACGCCGTGGCCGCCGACAGCCCCTTCATGTCCGACAGCCTGCGCGAGGTGAAGGACTGCGACATCGGCGCGGTGGTCCACTGACGCGGCGTTCTCAGCCGTCCGACGCCCCGTCGGTGGCCAGCGCAGGGCAAGAAAGCGCAGCCCGCACCGGAAATCACCGCGGTTGACGACGGAGGCCCCGCCGGGCATCCGAAAGGCAGGGGAGCCGTCGGTTTCCCATGGCCTGCCGCCGGGGATGCAGAATGACCGTCGGAGAGCAGCTGCGCTGGTGGGGTCTCGGCCTATTCGTCACGCTCGTCCTGCTCTGGTTTCTGTCCGAGCCGCTGCTGCCGTTCATCCTGGGTGCGACCATCGCGTACCTGGCCGATCCCGCCGCCGACCGGCTGGAGGCGATGGGGATGAGCCGCCTCGCCGCGACCGTCTCGTTGAGCGTCGGCCTGGCTTTCGTGTTCTTCTGCGCCGCGCTGGTGCTGGTGCCGGCCGTCATCGATCAGGTGCGCAGCTTCGTCGCCAATGCGCCGGCCTTGATCGAGGGCGCACAGAGCTTCATCGCCACCTTCGCCCCTGCGGCCGAGGGCAGCGAGGCCAATTCGCTGCTGGAACGGATGAGCGCGATCCTGCAGGACAAGGCCGAGACATGGTCGGGCCGCGTGCTGGAGAATGTCTGGCTGGGCGGCCTGGCGGTCATCGATTTCGTGACCATCGCCGTGATCACGCCGGTCGTCGGCTTCTACCTGCTGCACGATTGGGATCGGATCATGGCCGCGCTCGACGACTTGGCGCCGCGCCAGCATCAGAGCACGCTGCGCCATCTGGCGCTTGAATTGGACGACGTTTTGGCGGGTTTCGTCCGCGGGCAGATGACTGTCTGTGCGATCCTCGGCAGCTTCTATGCGCTGGCGCTCGTCGCAGTCGGGCTGCAGTTCGGTCTGTTGGTCGGGATCTTCGCCGGGCTGATCAGCTTCATCCCCTTCATCGGCTCGATCCTTGGGGGCGTGATCTCGATTGGCATTGCGGTCAGCCAGTTCTGGGGCGATCCACAATGGATCGCTGTGGTGGCGATCATCTTCGCCATCGGACAGGTGGTTGAGGGCAACTACCTGACGCCGAAACTGGTCGGCGGGCATGTGAAACTGCACCCCGTTTGGCTGATGCTGGCGCTCAGCGTTTTCGGCGCGCTGATGGGGTTTGTCGGGATGCTGATCGCGGTGCCGGCGGCTGCAGCGATCGGCGTGCTGGCGCGGTTCCTGGTCGGGCAATACCGGGCGGGGCGCCTGTACCGGGGCGATCCGGCCTGGCGGGCGGCCATGGCCCGCGCCGCGGCCCTGGAAGCCCGCGAGGACACGGCCGACCAGGGCCCGGCACAGACCCTGCAGGCCGGTGGCGGCAGCGCTGCTGGTGGGGCGTCTGGCGGCAGTTCTGGGGGTGCAGCCGGCGGTGGCGCCGCATGAGCACCGCAAAGCAGCTTCCCCTGTCGATGCCGCCGCGCGAGGCGCTTGGACCGGCCGATTTCGCCCGCTCGCCTGCCAATGACGAGGCGGTCGCGATGCTTTCCGACCCCGCGCGCTGGCCGGTGGGCCGGCTGGCCCTCGTCGCGCCGGCCGGGGCGGGCAAGAGCCATCTGGTCAACATGCTGCTCATGACCTCGGGCGCGGCACTGCGCGTGGAGGGCGCTTCGATCGCCGACGCGGATATCGACGCTCTCGCCGCCGCCGACCCGGTCATAGTGGAGGGCGCGGAGGCAGTGGCGGGCGACCCGGCCCGCG
>JBCCSW010000030.1:0-18399 GCA_039199465.1 Pseudomonadota bacterium | reverse complement strand
GGCGGACATGTATGCCATCCGCCTCGCCCGTGCGTTCACCGGCCGCAGCAAGATCTTGAAGTTCGAGGGTGGCTATCACGGGATGAGCGCCGAGGCGCAGATGAGCCTCGCGCCGAGCCGCGAGGAGCGCTTTCCGACCCCGGTGCCGGACAGCGCCGGCATTCCCCAGGGCGTGGCCGACGAGATGCTGATTGCGCCCTTCAACGACCTCGACGCCACCGCCGCGCTCTTGGACGCGCATGCCGACATCGCCGCGATCATTGTTGAGCCGCTGCAGCGGATCATCCCGGCGGTGCCCGGTTTTCTGTCTGGCCTGCGCGCGCTCTGTGACCGGCACGGCGTGATGCTGATCTTCGACGAGATCGTCACCGGCTTCCGCCTCGCCTATGGCGGTGCGCAGGAACGTTACGGCGTGATCCCGGACATCTGCACGCTCGGCAAGGTTATCGGCGGCGGCTTCCCGCTTGCGGCCCTGGGTGCCCGGGCCGAGATCATGGCGCATTTCGACAAGGCGGCCGTGGGCGGCGAGCGATGGCTGATGCAGCTTGGTACACTGTCGGGCAATCCGGTCGCCGCCGCCGCGGGGCTCAAGACGATGGAGATCCTGAAGCGACCCGGCCAGTACGACCGCCTGCGTGCGCTCGGCGAGCGGTTGATGGCGATGCAGAGCGCGGCACTCAGCAAGCACGGCATCGCGCACCGCCTCTGCGGTGATCCGACCCTGTTCGACGTCTACTTCACCGCGGCCGAGATCCGGGACTACCGCTCCGCCCGCCACCGCGACCCGCAGCAGAGCGCGGTCTGGAACGCCGAGCTTCGCAGCCGGGGCGTGTTCAAGTCGCCGGGCAAGCTCTACCCCTCCCTCGCCCTGACCGAGGCCGATCTCGCCAAGACCCGTGCCGCCATCGACGCCGCCGCCACCCAAGCCGCCGCGTTGGAGCCCACGCCGGCCTGACGCTGGAGGCGTAGAGCCGCCGACGTCGACCAGGCGGGATGCCTTGGAGGGACACCGCCCGAATGCTAGTGCCGAAGCATGGCTACTGGCCGCCGGCTCGATCTCGGCGTGGAGAAAGGCGTCTGGAAGTCGACAAGCCTGCGGACTAAGCACCCTCAACAGCTGCCAACGGAAGCCGCGCCCCAGATCGCGCGCCGGGTTCGGCGACGCTCGAACGGCGGGCGAGGAGTTTCGCCGACCAGTGCAACCGTGATCGGCGGGTCACTCGACAATCGGCCGGCTTCGCGCTCAACTGTTCGCATGCGCAAAACCCTGTTTGGCCTCGCGGCGATCCTGACCCTCGTCCTGCCAGCCCGGGCGGAGACCCCGGTCGATGTGGAGCTCGTCCTCGCCGTCGACGTGTCGCGGTCGATGACGGCGCGCGAGCTTGAGATCCAGCGCCGTGGCTACGCCGAGGCGCTGGTCAGCGACGACGTGATCCAGGCCATCCGCTTCGGCGGCCCGCATGGCCAGATAGCCCTCACCTATATCGAATGGGCGGATGCCTATGCGCAGCGCCTGATCGTGGACTGGACACTGGTCAGGTCGCGCGTCGATGCCGAGGCCTTCGCCGCGAAGCTGACGACGAACTTCACCGAGGCGCTTCGCCGCACGTCGATCTCGGGCATCATCGACCACGCGATCCCGCTTTTCGATGCGAACGGCTTCGCGGGGGAGCGGCAGGTGATCGATATCTCGGGCGACGGGCCGAACAATGCCGGTCGCCCGGTGCTGGCGGCGCGGGCCGATGCCTCGGCGCGCAACATAACGATCAACGGTCTGCCGCTGATGACCCGCGAGGGGTTGGGTACCCAGTGGCATCTGGAGGATTTGGACGAGTATTATCGCCACTGCGTCATCAGCGGGCCGGCGGCTTTCGTCATCCCGGTCCTGACCTGGGAGGATTTCCCCGACGCGGTGCGCCAGAAGTTGATCCTGGAGCTCGTGGGCCGGCAGCCGGATGACGCCCGCGTCCACCGCGTCGCAGGCTATGACTGCCTGATCGGCGAGAAGATCTGGAACCAGTATTTCGGCGATTGGAACTGAGCCGCCGTGAGCCGAGCCGCGATGTCGCCTGCCGTCGCTTGGCGCCGTCACGCTGCATGCCTGATCTCTTCGATCGGTGGCGTTCCCTTCATGGTGGCACGGCAGGTGGGCCTAGGAGACGGGGGACCATCGCGCGATCATGCGAAGGCTGTGCGACGGCGAGGATCGGGATCGTCGCATCGACGGTCGCGTCGGTCATCCCAGCGGGACATTTGACGCTGGGCGAACAGGCTCGACTTTCGCACTGCGTCATCTGGCGGCGTCGGCGGCCGCCCTGGCCGCCGTCGGCCATCCCGAAATCCGACGTGCTACCCGTCAGTTGGTGTTTTGAGCGTCGGATCTATCGCACCGCAGCGTGGAACCGTCCGCCGTGGGCCGAGCATGGCGCCGGGCCGGGATTGCCATCGGCGGCCGTCGGTTGACCTTCTCCGGGAAATCCGGCCTTTGCGGGTCTGGATTGTCCACCTTCGGATGGACAGCCGACGACACGGCATAAGGCGCACAGCGCTTTTTCGACTGCTTCGAAGGGGGCCCAGTGAAGCACTTCATGGAAGAGTTCGCCGACAAGATCCGAGGCTTCTACACCGGGGCGCTCGATCCGATCGCGGAGCAGTTCATTTTCCAGCGGCCCCCGACGGCCGGGGAGATCAAGCGCCCGCCCTTGGTGCTGTTCCTCGGCAATCACTCCTCGGGGAAATCCACCTTCATCAACTACTTGCTGGGCGCCGAGGTCCAGAAGACCGGCGTCGCGCCGACCGATGACGACTTCACGATCATCACTTACGGCGATCTCGCGGATGACCGCGACGGCCCGGCCGTCGTCAGCAACCCCAACCTGCCTTACGAGGGCCTGCGCCATTTCGGTGACCAGCTGGTGACGCATGTGCGCCTGAAGCTGCGCTCGGTCGATCTGTTGCGCAACGTCACCCTGGTCGACAGCCCCGGCATGATCGACGAGGCCAAGGCGGAGAGCGGACGGGGCTTCGACTTTCCTGGCGTCGTCCGCTGGTTCGCCGAGCGGGCCGATCTGGTGCTGGTGTTCTTCGACCCCGACAAGCCGGGCACGACGGGCGAGACGCTGCAGGTCTTCAACAAATCGCTGAGTGGCATCGACCACAAGCTGGCCATCGTCATGAACAAGATGGACCAGTTCCGAAACCTGCACGACTTCGCCCGGGCGAGCGGCGCGCTCTGCTGGAACCTCGGCAAGGTGATCCCGCGCAAGGACCTGCCGCTGATCTACAACACCTTCGTCCCGCTTGAGGATCAGCCGAAGTCCCGACTGCCGATGGCCGATTTCGAGAAGGCGCGCGAGGATCTGGTCGCCGAGCTTCGGCGCGCCCCGGCCCGCCGCCTGGACAACATGATCACCCAGGTCCAGACCTTTGCCGAGCGGTTGCGCCTGCACGCCTTCGTCATCGACGAGGCGGCGCGAGAGCTACGGTCGTTCCGCCTCAAGCTCTGGATCGGCCTGGTGCTGTTCTTCCTGGGCCTTGGCGGCATCGCGGTGCTGACCGGCGCGGTGCTTGCCCTGCCGATGCTGATCGCTGCCTTCGCCGTGGTCGGCGGCCTCGCCGAACTGCTCGTCATCCCGCGCGAGCGCCGGCACAAGGTCGCACGGCTCGGCGAGACCTTCGAGAAGATCTATGACCTCGAGCTGCTGGTGCGCGACCGGTCGGAGGATCTGCGCGCCCTCTGGGAACTGGTTCATCCGCGCACGCGCGAGGTCGCCAGCAAACGCGGCCTCAACTCATTCGACAGGCTGAAGCGGACGGATCGCGAGCGGCTGAACCGGCTGATCGATGTGGATATCCCGAGGCTGCGGAGCGAGCTGCACGATAGGCTCGACAAGCAGGCGGCGCGCCTGGCGCGGAGCGCCTAGCGGACCGATCGAGGGTCGCGTGGGCAAGTTCCTCGAACCCGTGGCGGCTACGATCTCGCCCCAGTTTGGATTGGGCGTCTCGGCACGGAATTGCCGATGGGTGGGCTAGCGGGCCGGCTGCATCCGATCGTGCCAGATCGTGGCGCGCGCGGGCCGACGCCCAGCGTACCCTTCCTGCACGGCGGTGGAGTTGATGCTTCGCGCCACTAGACCGAGATGGACCAGCCTTCGCCACAAAGCGCCGCATGTCATGGCGCTGCCGGGGAAGGCGCCGCAAGGCTTTACGTTCCACGCCGCGCCGGACGTCGGCGCGATGGCGAACACCGAAATTGGCCTGCTCGGACCCCGGGTATGGATGGTCGTCGCGCACGGCCCGGGCCGTTGCGCCCGTACCTTAGCGCGGCCATCGGAACGGTGAGGCGCCACGCTCCGCCCCAAGAACACCGTCGGATACGGGGCCCTCGGCCTCGCCGAGCCGTCGGCGCTTCCGAGGGCGCCCGCTTCAATGGCGTTACGGGGTGTCGTGCCGGACGGTCTTGCAGCCATCCCGCATCGGCGCGCAGCAGGCCATGATATCGGGGTGGTTGGCACAGCAGTCCTCCAACATGAACGAGACAAGGCCGCCGAGGTTGTCGAGCCTCGCGCGATAGATGATCTGGCGCGACCGGCGTTCGGAGGAAATCAGCCCGGCGCGCTCCAACACGGTCAGATGAAACGATGTCTTCGACGAGATCGCACCCATCGCCTCTGAAATCTCGCCTGCGGCCGCGCCGTCGCCGCCGCGGCCGATCAGGTAGCGGATCATGCGCAGCCGCATCTCCTGCGAAAGGGCGCTCAGCATGGCTAGCGCATCTTCGTCCTGCATGTTTCAACCATACTTGAGAGATTGAGATACCGCGTGCATGGTGGTGTGCCGACCACCCGTCTGTCACCAGGGAAATCCCATGAAGCTCGTCAGCGCGAAGATCTGTCCGTTCGTCCAGCGCGTCACGGCCATGCTGGAGGCCAAGGATCTGGACTACGATGTCGCGTTCATCAGCCTGAAGGACAAGCCGCAGTGGTT
This sequence comes from Pseudomonadota bacterium, assembly GCA_039199465.1. Classification (GTDB taxonomy): domain Bacteria; phylum Pseudomonadota; class Alphaproteobacteria; order Rhodobacterales; family Rhodobacteraceae; genus Thermohalobaculum. The sequence continues at coordinate 13,413 of JBCCSW010000030.1, read as the reverse complement.
CCTTGAGATCTCGCCGAATGCGCAGGTGCCGGTCCTGGTCACGGATGGCGGGCAGGCGCTGTTCGAGAGCGATGCCATCGTCGAGTATCTGCAGGACGCCTATCCGCCGCTGCAACCCGGCCTGTCGCCCGAAGCGAAGGCGCTGAACCGGGCCTGGAGCTACCTCGCGACGAAGCACTATCTCGCGCAGTGCAGCGCGCTCCGCAGTCCCGATGCGGCGGTTCTGAAAAGACGAAGCGCAGCGCTCGGTCGCGCCTTCGACCGCATCGAGAGGCGCCTCGGGACCACGCCGTTCTTTGGCGGCGAGAGCATTGGGATCGTCGACATCGCCTGGCTGCCCCTGCTGCACCGCGCCAGACTGGTCGAGGCGCATGCCGGATACGACGCTGTCGGCGATCGTCCCAAGCTCAAGGCCTGGCAGATCCGGCTGCTGCAGACGGGCCTGGCCGAGAGGTCGGTGGCGCCGGACTTCAACGACGCCTTTTCGGCCTACTACCTCTCCGATGAGACCCATCTTGGACGCCTCGGCAACGCCGGTCGCTGCTGCGCGCCGAAGATCGGCCAAGCCCTGGCCTGCTGCTAGCCAACCGCACTGATCGCCGTGCCGCGATCGACGCGACGTCTCAGGCGATTTGAGTGTAGGCGGGGGTGAGAGGCTTCACGCGGACGTCTTTAGCGGTCAGGTCCCGGAGCCTGGAGCAAGCCGGGCCTTTTGGCCGCTGACACGGTCGTGTCGCTTAGGAACGCCGCTACAGCCGAACCGAGGACAGCGCGTCCCACGTCGGCGATGCCACGCGGTCCGGTGGGCTGGCCGGCGTCGTGCCTGGTCTCGCGGGTCGGTTCAGGCTGCGAGGGCGATGGCGAGTGCGCCGACGGCGATCAGGCTCGCCGCCCACACCGTGTCGAGATCGAACCAGGCTCTGGACAGGAAACGCAGGCCCAACCAGCGGTAGACCCCCCAAGCCAGGGCGCCGCCCGCGCTCAACATCGCGATGGTGTGGATCGTCGCAACCGTGAACGCCAGCAGGATGCCGTTCTGCATCAGCGTCTCCGCAGCGCGGTGGCCGGCATCCAGCCCCTCGATCGCGCAGATGCCGAGATAGATCGGCACCAGCATCAGCGCTGCGCCATGCGCCACCGCGACCAGGAACGACCAGAGCGCGAGCCGTGTCGGTGGGACGCGCGACAGGAAGCGCGGATGGCGCGGCCTGATCAGCAACCACAGCCCGAGGCCGAGCACGACCAGCGCCGCCGCCACCTGAATCTCGCGCTGCCAGGCGATCAGTGCGGTCAGCAGACCGAAGGGCAGCAGGAAGGCCAGCATCGCGACCAGATGCCCGGCCGCCAGCGCGCTGAGCGCGCCCCAGAGCGCGCTGCCCCGACGCTCGAACAGCGCGGCCGAAACCGCGAGCGGCCAGCCCATGCCGGGGCTCGCCCCGTGGAACAGGCCGCTCACGATGACCGCGAGCCAGAGGCCGGCCGCGCTCTCCGACAGTTCAGGCAAGGCCTAGACCGAGGGGTAGCAGAAACTGTCGGTCGAACAGTCGCCGCCCTCCAACCTGATCTGGTGCGAGCGATAGCCCTCGGGGAAGGCGACGAAGAAGCTCTCGTCCAGCGTCAGCCCGCCATCGGCGCCGACATCGGCCTTGACCATCGCTGCCGGCATGCCGCCCGGATAGAACTGGTCATCCCACGTCGAATAGAGCGAGTTCGTCCAGTAGACGCGCTTGCCGTCGCGGCTGATCTCGACCATTTGCGGCCCGCCCCTGTAGACGCCGCCCGAGGGGTGGGCGGTCTGGCGCACGATGCCGCCGATATGGACCGAACCCGCCAGCGTCGGGTTCATCGGATCGGTGACGTCGTACTGGCGCATCTCGCCCGTCCCCCAGCACGAGACGTAGAGGAACCGGTCGTCCAGGCTGAGATCGATATCGGTGACCAGCGGCGGCACCGCCTCGAACCCTTTCAGCAGCGGGGGCAGGTCGTCGGCCTTCGCCGGCTCGGGCGGGATCGTCGCGGTCTTTTTCGCGTGGAACTTCCCGTCCTCGCGCCACCAGGTCCAGATCGAGCCCTCGAGATTGGTCGTATCCACGACCACGCCGCAGAAGCCATACTCCTTGACCGGGTCATGCGCCGGCCGGATCTCAAGCGCCATCTGGTGGTTAGCGCCGAGATCGATGGTCTGCACGTTGCGCCGCTCGCGCAGGTTCCAGAAATGCAGCCGGTGGCCGTATTTGTTCGACAACAGGTCCTCGGGCACGATGCCGTTCTCGAACTGCGGCGGCAGGCCCCATTCGGAACTGACCATGTAGTCGCGCGGCAAGTTCCACCAGAAATCGTACTGCTTGTCCTGCGGGCCGCGGTCGATCTCGTAGCGGCCGATCACGTCGAAGGTCTCGCAATCCATGATGAAGATGCCCGGTGGCCCATCGGTGCCGTCCGCGCCGCCGCCGCCGAGGGTCGAGACATAGATCCCCTCGGGCCCGCAATGGATGGTGTGGGGACGCGAATAGCCGGTCTTGGCGAAGACCTCCTCGGGCTCGATGATCTTGTGGATCTTCGCGGCCGTCGGGCCGCCCTTCACATCGACCACATAGATGCGCGAGGAGCGGATGCCCGGGATGATCAGATAGCGCCGCTCGAGGAAGGCGTGACCGCTCATCGGCCAGAGCGAGGCGGAGCAGGCGCTCCAGCCGAAATGGTGAAACTCGTCGCCCTTGTTCGGCATGATCACGCTGTGGACGATCTTGCCGAAACTGGCCGAGCCCGGATCGACGTCGACGATGGCGAGACCATCGGGCTGCGATCCGTCGGGGCTCAGCATCAGGGTGTAGGCGAGGGTCTCCGCCGGCGCCTCCATCGCGAGCTTGGCGGTCGGGTGGAACGTCGGATCGGGGCGCAAGTTCATCGGTCAAACCTCCCGTCAGTCATTCTGATTATCGCGTGAGCATACGCCCGTTTTGCGCGGGCGACTAACGAAGGGTGACGTCGGTTGCGCCTTGGGGCCGATGCCTAGCCGGTCGCGCACTGGGGCGCCGATGCAATCGCGGCGGCCGAGCGGCTTGATGCAGGGCAAGGCGGCGGGTGCTGCGACGCGCCAGCGTCGTTGACGGAGCAGCCGGAGGACCATGATGAGCCACGTCCCGCACGATCTGACCGAGATGCTGGGCATCACCCCGGCGGCGCTGAACGCCCGTCTGCAGACCGATGCGCATATGGCGCGCGAGGTCGAGACCTATCGCACGCTGAACCGCGCCATCCACCGCGCCGAGACGGATGTCGAGCCGACCTGTGACGACCACCTGCACGAGATGAAACGCGAGCGTCTGGCGCTGCTCGACCGGCTGCGCGCCGCCCTGGCACCGGGCTGAGCGCGCGGGCCCTGATCGACCGAGCGCGTTGCGCCATTCGCTGCCGCGCTGACTGCCAGCGGCAGCATCGCTCGCGGCGCACCACGCCAAGGTGCTGCGTCCGGCATCGGTGCCCGGCCCCCATGACGTGACCGCGACCCGGCCGGTGCAGCGCTGGCCGGCCTGCGGATCGCGACCATAACGCCACGTCGTCACCGCGATTGGCCGACGCCCCCGACAGGGCGTCCATAAGCCCAATGCGCCCCACCGCCCCATGCGCTAGACCGGCTTCGCAGTCGCGGTATGGTGGGTCATGAACGTCTACCTCCCCATCGCCCAGGTGTCGGTCGATGCCATCGGTCTTTTGGCCATCGGGAGTGGTGTTGGCGTCCTGTCGGGGTTGTTCGGGGTCGGAGGCGGCTTCCTGATGACGCCGCTGCTGATCCTGATCGGCATCCCGCCAGCGGTCGCCGTGGCGACCGGCACCAACCAGATTGCCGCCGCGTCCTTCTCGGGCCTGCTCGCGCATCTGCGCCGGCGCACCGTCGACATCAAGATGGGCTGCGTGATGCTGTTCGGCGGCATCATCGGCTCGGCCGGCGGCGTCCGTCTCTTCGCATGGCTCCGCGAGATCGGTCAGCTCGAGCTGGTCGTGGGCCTCTGCTACGTCGTCTTCCTGGGCGCCATCGGGGCGCTGATGCTGCAGGAGAGCCTGCGCGCCCTGTTGAGCGTGCGCCGCGGCACGCCCAAGCGCCGGATGCGCCATACCTGGATCCACGGCCTGCCGTTTCGCATGCGGTTCCGCCAGTCCAACCTCTACATCAGCGTGATCCCGCCGGCGCTGGTCGGCGCGCTGGTCGGCCTGCTGGCTGCGATCATGGGTGTGGGTGGCGGGTTCATCATGGTGCCGGCCATGATCTACCTGCTCGGCATGGCGACGACCGTGGTGGTCGGCACCTCCCTCTTTCAGATCCTGTTCGTCGCGGCCTTCACGACGCTCGCGCATGCCATAACCAACCAGACGGTCGACCTGATGCTGGCGCTGTTGCTGATCGTCGGCGGCGTCCTCGGCGCGCAGATCGGCGCGCGCTTCGGCCAGCGGCTGCGTGCCGAGCAGTTGCGCATCCTGCTGGCGCTGATCGTCCTCGGCGTCTGCGTCGTGCTGGGCGTCGATCTGGTCAGCACGCCCGACGAGATGTTCGTGATCGACCCCAATGATGCGTGATCCGATCCGGCGATATCTCGGCCTGCTGTCGGCTCTGATGTTGGCGCTGATGACGAGCGGCGCAGCGGGCGAGCAGGTCGTCGCCCATCTCAGCCAGACCCAGGTCTCGATCACCACCGATTTCGAAGGCTCCGAGATCATGATCCTGGGCGCGGTCCGGCGCGAGGCGGCAATACCGGAGGAGCCGCTGGAGATCGTGGTCACGCTGATGGGCCCGATCACCCCCGTTACCATCCGCAAGCGCGAGCGCACGGCCGGCGTCTGGGTCAACGGCCCGGCCGTGCGGATCGATGCGGCGCCCAGCCTCTATGCCGTGGCCAGCACGCGGCCGCTGCTCGATGTCCTCAGCCATACCGAGAACTTGCGCCACCGCATCGGGCTTGAGGAGGTGATCCGCCTGATCGACGCGCCAGACTGGCTGCTGGAAGAGCGTGGCGCCTATCGCGAGGCGGTGATGCGGCTGCGGCGCGACCAGGGCCTCTACTTCACGGTGGACGACGGCGTCAGCCTGCTGGAGGAGACGTTGTTCTTCACCTCGATCCCGCTGCCCGCCGATCTGGTCGAGGGCGATTATCGCGCTCGCGTGTTCCTGCTGCGCGACAAGGCGGTGATCGACAGTTTCGAGGCCGAGGTTGCCGTGCAGATCGTCGGGATCGAGCGGCTCATCCGCATGCTGGCGACCGAGTCGCCCGCGGTCTACGGGGTGCTGTCGGTGGTCGTCGCGCTGCTGGCCGGTTGGGGCGGCTCTGCCTTATTTCGCTGGCTGGTTCCCTGAGCTGTTTCATTTCTGACAATGATGACCCGCTATTTCGCAACTTACGGTGGTAGATAGGGCGAAGATCCGGCGGAGCCTGCCCGATTTGCGCCATAATAGGGCTAACGCTGCCATGGTTTTTCTTCGTATAACTTCGTTCATGTTGCGTTGGTAATGACCGGTAGTTGCCCGGTCGCGTGTGTACGAGGAGTGTGTGATGCGCGTTGCGTATCTTGTTGTGGCGTCTTGTGTTTTTCTTCTGGCGATGCCGGCGGCGGCTGCCGAACTGCTCATCTCGCGGGGGCAGGCAGCCGCCGACAGCGACCCGATCTCTCTCACCGGCCGTGATGGAAGGGTGCAGATCTCCGCGCGCGAGGTCGGCGACGTCATAAAGGTCGATATCGACATCCTGTCCGCGACGTCCGAGCGGTCGATGAAAGCCGGGATCACCCTCTCCGACGGTCAGCAGTTCGCGATCCGCCTGCCGTCTGTATCGCGCCGGACGGGCGAGACGCTGACCGTAAAGCGGGTCGGTGACGCGTTCCGCGCCGTGCTGACGCGGCCGACGGCGATCAGGGCGATGCGGACCGGACCCGCGGCGCTGGCCAAAGTGACGATGCCCGAGGCGCTGCCTGCCGAGTTTTCGCCCCTGCGCTGAGTGCCGACGACGCTCGCGCGCGGTCTTGCGGTCGCGGTCGCGCCTTCGCGATAACGCCTCTCGGTGTTTCGGAGGGCAGCGATGACGGAAGCGATCATTCTATCGGGCCAGGCGGCCCTGGTCACGGGCGCCAGCCGCGGTATCGGCCAGGCGACGGCGGTGGTGCTGGCGGAAGCCGGCGCCGCCGTCGTTCTGGCCGCCCGCGACGCCAGTGCCTGCGAGGCAACGGCAGCCCGGCTGCGCGAGGCCGGCCATATCGCCGAGGCGCTCGCCTGCGACGTCGCCGATCGCGCCGCCGTCGCGGCCGCCGTGGCGCGCGCCGAAGCGCTCGGTCCCCTCGACATCGTGGTCAACAATGCCGGCATGATCGAGCCCATCGGCCTGCTGGCCGAGACCGATCCCGACGCCTGGGGGCATGCCATCGATGTCAACCTCAAGGGTACCTACTACCCGATGCGCGCGGCGCTGCCTGGGATGCTGGCCGCGGGTCGCGGCACCATCGTCAACATCTCGTCGGGCGCCGCCTCGAACCCGCTTGAGGGCTGGTCGAGCTATTGCAGTTCGAAGGCGGGTGCCGCGATGCTGACCCGCGCCGCCCATCGCGAGGTCGGCGGGCGCGGTGTCAACGTCATCGGCCTCAGCCCCGGCACGGTGGCGACCGAGATGCAGCGGGTGATCAAAGCCTCGGGCGTGAACCCGGTCAGCCAGCTGGACTGGTCCACGCATATCCCGCCGGAATGGCCGGCGCGGGCGATCCTGTGGCTCTGCGGACCGGCGGGTGCGCGCTTTGCGGGCGAGGAGGTGAGCCTTAGGCGCGAGGAGATCCGACGCGAAATCGGATTGATCGACTGACCGTCCAGTGACGGCCAACCGGGCGGCAGCCCGTCGGGGGGAGGGCCAATCGGGTGGCAGGGCCAACACGGCGGGCGCTATGACAGCCTGCCGCGCTTGTCCGTGACGCGCCCAAGACCACCTGCGAGAGGCAAGTATACGGCCGCCCATGGAGCGCGAGGATGACCGCCACCGCCGAACGGCGCGCGGAACAGGACGACCCGACCGGCACCGACCCGGCCGCAGGGGCGTTCCTGTCGCTGGACGGCGTTCACAAGGCTTATCCGACGCCGACGGGTAGCCTGGATGTGCTCGCCGGCGTCGATCTCATGCTGGAGCGCGGCCGTAGCGTCGCGCTCACGGGGGAAAGCGGCTCGGGCAAGAGCACGCTGCTGCATCTGATCGCCGGGCTCGACACCGTCGATGCCGGGCGGATCGTGCTGGACGGCGCAGACATCGCCGCGATGCGCGAGCCGGAGCGGGCCGAGATGCGCCGCGCCAGCCTCGGCATCGTCTTCCAGCAGTTCAACCTGATCCCGTCCTTGACCATCGCCGACAACCTGTCGTTCCAGGCAAGGCTTGCGGACCGGTACGATGCTTATTGGTGCGAGCAGCTCGCCGTCAGGCTGGGGCTCTCCGCGGCGCTCGACCGTTATCCCGAGCAGCTCTCGGGCGGGCAGCAGCAGCGCCTGGCGATCGGCCGTGCGCTGGCGGCCCGGCCGTCGCTGCTGCTGGCCGACGAGCCGACCGGCAATCTGGACGAGACCACCGCCGATGCCGTGATGGCACTGGCGCTGGAGCTGGTGGCCGAGACCGGCTGCGCCTTCCTCATGGTGACCCATTCGACCGCGCTCGCCGAGCGGCTGGACCGGCGCGTGCATCTTCGGGGGGGCCGGCTGACCGCCCGGCCGACGCCTGCGTGAGTGCCGGTGCGCCGCCGGTCGCGCCCATCCTGCAAGCGCTCTTCAGCCACTGGCGACGCCACCCGGTTCAGCTGATCGCCCTGGTCGTCGGCCTGGCGGTCGCGACCGCGCTCTGGTCCGGCGTGCAGGCGCTGAATGCCGAGGCGCGCGCCTCCTACGATGCCGCGGCCGAGCAGGTGGGCGGGGGTGTCGCACGCCTCGTGCCGACGGACGGGCGCACGCTGGATCAGGCGGACTGGGTCGCGCTGCGTCGCGCCGGCTGGCCGGTCAGCCCGCTGGTCGAGGGCGACGTGACCCTATCGGGCGAGACCCTGCGCCTGACGGGACTAGAGCCGCTCAGCCTGCCGCAGATGACCGGCCTCGACCTGGGCGGCGGACCCGGTTCGGACCAGACCACGGGCGGCGACGGCGATGGCGGTGGTTTCGCGGCCTTCGTGCTGCCGCCCTTCCAGACGCTCGCAGCGCCCGAGACGTTGCGCCGCCTGAGCCTCAGGGCAGGCGACCGCCCGGTGCTGCAGGACGGCGCGCGCTTGCCGCCCCTGGTATCCGCACCCGGCATCGGCGCGGGCGTGCTGGTTGTCGATGTCGGCGTCGCGCAGCGGGCCTTGGGGTTGGAGGACCGGCTGACGGCGCTCGCCCTCAGTCCAGACGGCAGGCCGCGTGAGGCTCTGGCCACGGTTACGGGCCCCCGGCTGAAGCGGGTCGAGCCCGAGCGTCCCGGCGATCTCGACCGGTTGACGCGATCCTTCCACATGAACCTGACGGCCTTCGGGCTGCTGTCCTTCACGGTCGGGCTGTTCATCGTGCATGCCGCCATCGGCCTCGCCTTCGAGCAGCGCCGCGGCATGTTCCGGACGCTCCGCGCGACGGGCGTTTCGGCGCGGCGGCTCTCGCTGGCGCTGATGGCCGAGATCCTGGTGCTGGCCACGGCGTCCGGCGCGCTCGGCTTGGTCGGCGGCTATCTCGTCGCCGCGGCGCTGCTGCCCGATGTCGCCGCGTCCCTGGGCGGGCTGTACGGCGCCGAGGTGCCGGGCGCCCTTGCGCTGCGGCCGTCCTGGTTCCTCGCGGGTCTTGCCATGGCGATCCTTGGGGCGCTGGTCGCGGCTGGGCAGTCGCTCTGGCGTGCTGCGACCATGCCCGTGCTGGCGAGCGCGATGCCCGAGGCCTGGGCCGCCTCGCAGCGCCGATGGCTCCGCCGTCAGGGTTTGCTCGCGGCAGGCGTCGTCGCGCTCGGCCTCATGCTCCATGCCTTCGGCGGCGCGCTGTTCGGCGGGCTGGTGGCGGGCTTCGGCATGCTGGCGGCGATGGTGATCGCGGCGGCACTGATGCTGCCCGTGGTGCTGTCGGTCGCCCTGTTCTTCGCCGAGACGCAGGCGCGCCCCGGTCTGATGCGCTGGTTCTGGGCCGATGGGCGTCAGCAGCTCTCGGGCCTGTCGCTCGCGCTCATGGCGCTCTTGCTTGCGCTGGCGGTCAATGTCGGCGTCGGCACCATGGTCGGCAGCTTCCGGCTGACTTTCACGACCTGGCTCGAGGATCGGCTGGCAGCCGACGCCTATTTCCGCGCCAGCGATGCGCGCCAAGCCGACGCCATTCTGGCGGCGTTGGAGAGCGATCCGGGCGTCGCGCGGGTCCTGCCGAACTGGCGGACCGAGACGCGGGTCGAAGGCTGGCCGACCGAGGTCTATGGTTTTGCCGACGATCCGCTCTATCGCGGCCGGTGGCCGTTGCTCGACACTGTCGACGCGCCCTGGGACCTGATCGCCGCTGGCGAGGGCCTGCTGGTCAGCGAGCAGATGGCCTATCGCCTCGACCTCGCGCCCGGCCAGCGGCTGACCGTGCCCGGAGCGCTCGGCGACTGGACGGGTACGATCGCGGGGATCTACGCCGACTACGGCAATCCGAAGGGCCAGATCCGCGTCGATGTCGATCGCCTGAGCGCGCTGTTCCCCGATGTCGAGCGGCTCGCCTTCGGCCTGTTGACGGTCGAGGGCGAGCGGGCGCGTGTCGTCGACATGTTGGCGACGCGCTTCGGCCTCGGCCCCGATCAGCTTCGCGACCAGGCGGGGATCCGGGCGCTGTCGCTCAGCATCTTCGACCGGACCTTCGTGGTCACTGCGGCGCTGAACACGCTGACGCTGGGCGTGGCGGGCATCGCGCTCCTGACCTCGCTCGTCACCCTGTCGGGGTTGCGCCTGCCGCAGCTTGCGCCGGTCTGGGCGGTCGGGCTGACCCGGCGCAGCCTCGGCATCATGGAGCTGTGGCGCATGATGGCGCTGGCGCTTGCGACAGCGGTCCTGGCGCTGCCGCTCGGCCTCGGCATCGCCTGGCTGCTCGTTGCCGTCATCAATGTGGAGGCTTTCGGATGGCGCCTGCCGCTGCACCTGTTCCCGGCCGATTGGGCGCGGCTGGCGGCGCTTGCCGTGCTGGTCGCCGCCCTCGCCACGCTGCAGCCGATGGCACGGCTGATGCGGATGGCGCCCGCGCGGCTGATCGCCGTTTTCGCGGCCGCCCGATGAGGGCGCTTCTTGCGATCGCGACGGCGGCAGCGCTTGCGTTTGCCGGCCCGGCCGCGGCACAGGGTTACCTGGGCCTCGGCGCCGAGCAGGATGCAGGCTTTGCCGAGGTCAGCCCCGACACCCCGATCCAGCTGCCGGCCGACCATGGCCCGCATCCCGATTTCCGCATCGAATGGTGGTACGTGACCGCCAATCTGGAGGGAGCTGACGGCGCGCATTACGGCCTCCAATGGACGCTCTTCCGCTCGGCCCTCGCGCCTGAGGGGCGCGAGGCGGGGTGGGAGAGCCGACAATTCTGGATGGCCCATGCCGCCGTCACCTCGGCCGATGTCCACCGCTCGGCGGAGCGCTTCGCCCGCGGCGGCATCGGCCAGGCCGGCGTCACCCATCCGCCGTTCGAGGCCTGGATCGACGACTGGCGTTTCGCCCATGCGGGCGACAGCAGCGGCGCGACGGTCGGTGACGGTTTCTCGCCCCTCGTCATGACGGCGCGTGACGAGGATTTCGCCTATGACCTGGCACTAACGGCCGAGGCGCCCGAGGTACTTCAGGGCGAGGCCGGCTACAGCGTGAAGTCCGAGCTCGGCCAGGCCAGCCACTACTACAGCCAGCCTTTCTTCCGGGCCGAGGGCACGATCGTGATCGACGGGGTCGAGGTCGAGGTGACCGGTCGCGCCTGGATGGACCGCGAATGGTCGACGCAGCCGCTCGTCGAGACACAGACCGGCTGGGACTGGTTCGCGCTCCGCTTCGATGACGACACTGCGCTGATGCTCTATCGCCTGCGTCACAGCGACCGCGATGCCTATGTCACCGGCAATTGGCTGACCGCCGACGGCCGCTCCACCCGCCTCGCGCCGGGAGAGATCGTGATGACGCCGATCCGTGAGACCGTGGTGAAGGGCCGCGATGTGCCGACCCATTGGCGCATCGAGGTGCCGGACCGCGAGATCGACATCACCACGACGCCGCTGAACGCGCAGTCCTGGATGGAAGTCTCGTTCGACTATTGGGAGGGCCCGGTGTTCTTCGAGGGCAGCCACGACGGCATCGGTTATCTGGAGATGACCGGGTACTAGCCGCTAAGCCGCGTCGGCGTGCGCCAGCGACCGCGTGTCTACCAGTGCAGCGTGCCGGGCGGGCCCTTGAACGGCCCCTCGAGGTTCGGCGTGGTCCAGCCGCCATAGAAATCCGAGGGCTGGGCCGCCGCCACGACATCGCCGACCAGGCATCGCTCGAACATCGACGGATAGAACGACAGGTATCCCGCGATGGCCGCAAAGCGGGGCGTCGGCCGCGGATAACACCAGGCCGCGCGGGTCAACCGCTGGCCGGCGATCTCCACATCGAAATACTGCGCCGGTCCCTTCCATTCGCAGATCGAGGCGCCGCCAACCGGATGGAGCAAGGCGGCGACGTCGCCCGGCGGCAGATAGAAGGTCGGCGGATGCGAGGTCTCCAGCACGCGCCAGGCGCCGGCGCTTTCGGCCACGGTCGCGCCCCGATGCTGGACCGCGATCCGTTCGGCGATCGGCACCAGCGCCGGAGGCCGCGGATAGTCCCAGACCCGCTCGGGCAGCAGCGCCGATGCCGGCTCGGGCTGTCTCGGGCCGCCGGTCACGCGGCCAACCTGGCGGTGCCGACATAGATGATCGCCGTCATCGGGTGCACGCCGAAGGTGAAGTCCAGCCGCCGGTCGATCCCGACGGGGCCGAGGCCGCGGACCGGGCGCGGCTCGAAGCCGGCATCGCACAGCATCGCCTCTAGCTCGGCCGGCGTGATGAATAGTGTCGGGTCGTGCGTGCCCTTCGGCAGCAGGCCGAGCACGTTCTCGGCCATGGTGATCACCACGAAGCGCGAGAACATGTTGCGGTTGATCGTGTCGAAGCAGAGACAGCCGCCCGGACGCAGGACGCGCGCGATCTCGGACAGTGTCTTCGGCACGCTTTCCACATGCTCAAGGACATCGACGCAGACGACGTGGTCGAAGCTGTCATCGGGATAGGGCAGGGCCTCGCCCACGCCGACATCGTAGCGGATATCCAGGCCTTCGGCGACGGCATGGGCGCGGGCGCTGTCGATCGCCTTGGCGGCAGGGTCGATGCCGGTCACCCGGGCGCCGCGGGCGGCCAGCGCCTCGGACAGGAAGCCGCCGCCGCAGCCCAGATCCAGCACGTCGCGGCCGTCCCAGCCGTCGATCTCGCGCTCGAAATGGCGGAGGCGCGCGGGCACCATGTTGCTCAGCGTGCGCAGCCAGCGGGTCGACCCGTCCCACCAGCGATCGGCGAAGCTGTCATAGATCGTCAGATCGTTGCGTGCGGCCACCGCGAACCTCGGTCGTCTGCCATGTCGAAATCAGACCTAAGGCGATGCCGCGTCGGTGGAAGCCGTCGTGCCGCGCTACTCGGTCACGGCGGCGCGGTGCGTCCAGATCAAGCCCAGGGCGAAGGCCGTCAGACCCAGGCAGAAGAGCCAGAGGAAGCGCTGGTCGAGAAGCAGCGCCGGATAGTCGCCGCCATAGAGACCGATGCGCATCAGCTCGATCGCATGCAGGATCGGGTTCCAGGCCAGCCAGTCGCGCAGGAAGGGCGGCAGATAGGCGGGCATGTAGAAGACGCCCGAGATGAAGATCAGCACGCGGCTGACCATGTTGATCGTGCGCGTCACGATGGGTGCGAAACGCTGGCAGTAGCCGCGGATGAGGCCCAGCCCAAAGCCGAGGATCGCAGCCGCGGTCAGGCCGGCCAGCGCCGTCATTGGAAAGACGGGCAGCCAGGCGACCCGCTGCCAGGCCCCGATCGCCGCCGCCAGACCCACGGTGTAGACGATCGCCGTCAGCAACGTGAAGCCGAGGGCGCCCAGCGCATCGTGGAACGGGCCTATCGGGGCGGGGCGCTGCGGCGATTTGAGTTGGACGACCGCCGTCGATACCGCGCCCATGCAGCGCTGGAAGGCGCTGAGCCCTGCAACCCCGGTCAGCAGGAACAGCGCGAAGCTGACGCCGTAGCCGCCGCTCCGCCCGATGATGGCGAACACCACGAGCAGCACGAGGATCTGGCCGGCAGGCTCGGTGAAGGCCCAGACAAGCTTGAGCGCCTCTTCGCGCCTTGTGGGGCAGAAGCGGAGCCAGAACAGCGTCCAGACGATGTTGAGGCC
>JBCCSW010000029.1:0-18435 GCA_039199465.1 Pseudomonadota bacterium | reverse complement strand
GGAGCAGAAGGGCTCGTCAAAGGACTACGACCGCTCGGTCCAGTCCGTCTGCCCCTATTGCGGCGTGGGCCGCCAGCTCTCCTTCAAGATCAAGAAGGACGAGGCGGGCCGTGAGAAGATCGCCTGGGTCGACGGCATTGATGGCCCGGCTAACGAAAACCGGCTGTGCGTAAAAGGCCGCTTCGGGTTCGACTACATCCACCACCCGCACCGGCTGACCGTGCCGATGATCCGGCGCGAGGATGCGCCCGCCAAGGGCCTGAACGTCGATCCCGGCAATCCGTGGACGCATTTCCGCGAGGCGACCTGGGAGGAGGCGCTGGACCGTGCCGCCGGCGGTTTCAACCGCCTGCGCGACGACCAAGGCGGGCGCGCTGTGGCGGGCTTCGGCTCGGCCAAGGGCTCGAACGAGGAGGCATATCTGTTCCAGAAGCTGATCCGCACCGGCTTCGGGCACAACAATGTTGACCACTGCACCCGGCTTTGCCACGCATCCTCGGTCGCGGCGTTGGGCGAGAATATCGGCTCGGGCGCCGTCACGGCGGGCTTCCGCGAGATCGAGAACGCCGAGGTCGCCATCGTCATCGGCTGCAACCCGATGGAGAACCACCCCGTCGCCGCGACCTATTTCAAGCAATTCGCCAAGCGCGGCGGCAAGATCATCCTGATGGATCCGCGCGGCCATGGGATGAAGCGCTTCTCAAGCCACATGCTGCAGTTCCGCCCGGGCACCGACGTGTCGATGCTGAACGCGATCATGCATGTGATCGTCGAGGAGGGGCTCTACGACAGCAACTATGTCGACGGCTTCACCGAGGGCTTCGAACGGCTCCGCGAGCATCTGTCGGGCTTCAGCCCTGAGAAGATGGCCCCGATCTGCGGGGTCGAGCCGGAGGTGTTGCGCGACGTCGCCCGCACTTTCGCCGGCGCGCGTGCCGGTATGATCTTCTGGGGCATGGGCGTCAGCCAGCATATCCACGGCACCGATAACGCGCGCTGCCTGATCTCGCTGGCGCTGCTGGCGGGCCATGTCGGTCGGCCGGGCACGGGGCTGCATCCGCTGCGCGGTCAGAACAACGTACAGGGCGCCTCGGATGCCGGGCTGATCCCGCATGTCTTCCCCGACTACCAGTCAGTGAAGGAGGAGGGCGCGCGGAACCTCTTCGCCGAGATCTGGGACTACGAGCCCGATCCGACGCCGGGCCTGACCGTGGTCGAGATCATCGACGCCATCGACCGGCGCGAGATCAAGGGCCTCTACGTGATGGGCGAGAACCCGGCGATGTCGGATCCCGACCAGAACCACGCCCGCCACGCCCTGTCGCAGCTGGAGCATCTGGTGGTGCAGGACGTGTTCCTGACCGAGACCGCCAACTTCGCCGACGTGATCCTGCCCGCCTCGGCCTGGCCCGAGAAGAACGGCACGGTGACGAACACCAACCGCGAGGTGCAGATGGGCCGGCAGGCGCTGCTGCCGCCCGGCCAGGCGCAGGAAGACTGGTGGATCATCGTCGAATTGGCGCGCCGATTGGGCCTCGACTGGCCCTATGGCCATCCCTCGGAGGTGTTCGCCGAGATGAAGCGCGGCATGCAGAGCCTCGACAACATCAGCTGGGACCGCCTGGCGGGCGAGAATGCCGTGCAGTATCCCTGCAAGGCGCCCGATCAGCCGGGCGAAAGCGTGGTGTTCGGCGACGGCTTCCCGCGGGCGAACGGTCGGGCGAAGTTCACTCCGGCCGAGATCGTGGCGCCTGCCGAGGCGCCGGACGAGGACTTCCCGATGATCGCCACGACCGGGCGGCAGCTGGAACACTGGCACACCGGCTCGATGACCCGGCGCGCCAGCGTGCTGGACGGGATCGAGCCTGAGGCAAACGCCTCGCTGCACCCCAAGACGCTGCGGCGGCTGGGCGTGTCGCCGGGCGATATGGTGCGGATCGAGACCCGCCGCGGATCGATCGAGATCATGGCCCGCGCGGATCGCGCCATTGCCGAGGATATGGTCTTCATCCCCTTCGCCTATGTCGAAGCATCGGCGAACATGCTGACCAACCCGCAGCTGGACCCCTACGGCAAGATTCCCGAGTTCAAGTTCTCGGCCTGCCGCGTCACCCCGGCCGGCTCGGCACAAGTCGCCGCCGAGTAGCAGCAGGTCATTACCCGCCGAGCAGGATGCCCGGCGGGTAATGCAGCCTCATCCACTCGCCGGCACCTCACTGCTAGTATTCTTGAGTGATTTCACAAGCTGCCAGCTCCGGCTACGCGTTGGGTCACTCCGGTGAGTGTTCACGCTTGCGACCGAGTGACCGAGTTCGGGGCTGTAGTACCAGCTGTAAGAGCGCCAGCTGTCGCTGCATTTGACGTGATAGGTGTCGTAGGTGCCCGCTGGCACAGTGACGCTCACAGTTTCAGCGACCTCGCAGCGCCGGACCGTTTTCCACGTACCACCATCCGTATTGCGGCCCTCGACCTCCCATCGCTCGGACTTGCCGATCTCGAGCGGAAAAAGCACGCCTTCGCGAGTGAGTTTATTCGTGCCGGTGCTCCCCCAGCAGTCCTCCCAACTGGGCGAGGGACCGTAGCCGTCGCTAAACGCGGTCCATTTGCACCCGCTCTCAAACGATCCAGAAAGTAGATTGCCGTCGGATTTTGAAATCTGGAGCACATCGAGGCTGCCGTCCGCCCACTGAATCTCAGCATAAGGACCGATGACAACCTCGGGAACAGGTGCAGGCGGCAGCGCATTAGCCGTCGGTTGGGTCTCCGGTGCATTGGTGGCGCATCCAGTCATCAGCATTCCAGATAACGCCATAATTATATATCTCTGCATTTTCGACCTCTACTAAAGAAACACGATACGCCGATGTTGGGACAAACCTGCTATTATTTTCAAGTTTCATCACATGTGGATAAATTGATTTACGAATATAAGTGACGTGCGGTGGCCTGACTCCCTGTCTCTGGAAGGAAGTGTTCAGACAGGACCACCGACCAAGCGCAGCACGGCACGACGCCTCGAATCACGTCACCTTTCAACGACCAATCAATGGCCAACTGTAGCCGGAGGTACCGTGAAAGCGCGGCGATAGCAGGGAACTGCAGTCGCTAGGACCAGACGACCTGAAGGCGCCTAGACACACGATCCAAGAGCCAAGCGCTTTGTATCCGCTTGTAGGAACGAGCATATCTTGTACCACGAGGAACGAGCGATCGACCAAGCAGCACGGCGGACGAAGGACGTCACCGGGGTCCCGCGAGCCCGACTAAGAGACTGTCATCCCGATGAGCCCGCCTGCGATCCATTCGTAAGGGTGGCGAGGCTGTTCGGCGCCACCCAACCGGTGCGGTTGTCGGGATCGTCCACGAAGCGGCTGACGAGATCGGTCCATTGCATCCCGACGCTCAGCCCGCCCAATGCCCGAGGCGCGTTTTCCGAAAGGCAGCGGTAGAGCGCCGGCGTCTCGATCAGGCGCCGTAGCGCGTCGGCCAGAGACGACGGATCGGCGGCGCGGAACACGACGCAGTCCTGCCCATCGGCGAGGCGCCCGGCAAAAGCGGGATGGTCGGAGATCACCAGCGCGGAACGCGAGGCGAGGGCTTCGTAGATCGTGTTCGGAAGCCCCTCGGCATAGTCGTGGCGTGAGGGCACCAGAACGATGTCATGCGACGCCATCCCCTCACGCACCTCGCCTTGCGACAGCGTGCCGAGCAGCCGCACCGCCTGGGTGATCCCCAGCGCGTCGGCGCGCTTTCGCAAGGCCCCGGGATCGCCACCGCCTGCGATCGAGAGCGTCGCGTCGATGCCGTCGCGATGCAGCAGGGCCACCGCCTCGATGCAGTCGCCGACACCCTTCGCCTCGCTCAGGTGGCCGGCATAGAACAGCGTGGGTCGCGCCGGATCGGCCAGGCCGGTCTTCGCCTCACTGCGCGGGACCAGCGGCTGCCAGTCCCACGGCACGACGCGCTCGGCCGGGATGCCCACCGCGGTCACAAGGGACCGAGAGGCGTTCAGGCTGTGATTGCTGACGCAGGGGGCCGTCAGCCGACGGATTGCCCGCCCGAGGAGCCAGAGCCGGGCGCGCCGCCGCAGCGTCTTGGCCTCGAAGATATCGGCGAAGTTCGGCAGTGTCCGGATCCCCCGCGCGGCGCATGCCGCGATCAGCGGCGGGTGCGGCGTTCGGCAGACGATGCCATCGGGCGTCAGCTCATCGATCAGACCATCCAGCACCCCGCGCCCCGGCGGCGCGCCGGCCAGACCGATGGAGCGGAGCCCCGGCCGCAGCGTGATGTCATGCGCCGCGCTCGAAAAGGCGACCGTCGTCACCTCGCGCCCGTCGGCAAGCCCGTCGACGAACGCCACCGAGGAGAACTGATCGCGATAGGTCTCCGCCGCCCCGTCGTTCATCCGGGACCACGCCTCGGCATAGTTGCCGTACTGAACGAAGAGCAGCCGCCCGATGGGTCTCGCGCCGGATGCCATGACTATGCGCTCGCCCCGCCTTTCGTGTGCTTCTACGGTGCCGCCTGGGGCATTCGCACAGCATGTGCGCCTTGGGAAGCGGGGCGCCGTCTGAGCGGCCGCATGGGCGGTTGACATACGCACCACCGCGGCTTGGGTGATGCGTGGAAGACGACGGGCAAGGACGGGAGTTCGCGATGCGCTCGCTGCATGTCGGCTCGGCGATGATCGACATCATCTCGATCGTTGCCGCCGAGAATATCGAGCGCATGACGTTCTCGAACGACACCCGCTCGTTCCTGATGCTCGAGGCTGGGCGCAAGGTGCCGGCCCAGTCGATCACCACCCATGTCGGCGGCGGGGCCTGCAACACCGCGGTGGCGCTCAGCCGCCTCAGCTGGGAGGCCGGGGTGATCGCGCGGGTCGGCCACGACCTCAACGCCGGCGCCGTGCGCGAGCATCTGGACCGCGAGCGGGTCGACGCGACCTGGCTGGCCGAGGCGGAGGACGCAGCAACCGGCACGGCGGTGATGGTGGCGAGCCACGACCGCAACGCCTCGATCTTCGTGCATCGCGGGGCCAACGAAGGCATCGGGCCGGAGAACCTGCCCGACGAGGCCTTCGCCGGCCGTGACTTCGTGCATATCGCGCCGCTGTCCTCGCGCTCGGCCGATGCCTTCGGGCTGATCGCCCAGAAAGGGCGCAAGGCCGGCGCCATGGTCGTCGCCAATCCCGGTATCCGTCACCTGACCTCGCGCACGCAGGCGGTGCTGCAGGCGCTGGCCGATATCGACCTCCTGTCGATCAATCGGGTCGAGGCGGAGGCGCTGGTGCCTGCCATCGCCGCCCGTGCCGAGGAAGCGCCCGATCCCCTGCCGGCCCAAGGGGCGCCGGCCCTGCTGAAGAGCGGCCTGTCGGGCGGCGGCTTCCAGATCGGCCTGCTGCGCTTTCTCGACGGTCTGCGCGCCTTCGGACCTCGCTACGTGATGGTGACCGACGGCACCGACGGCGCCTGGCTGGCTGGGCCCGAGGGCACGATCTGGCATCCAGCGCTGCCCGCCAGGGTCGCCGGGACGGCGGGCGCGGGCGATGCCTACAACGCGACCCTGGCCGCCGCGCTGACCGAGGGTCGCGCACCCGAGCGCGCGATGCTCGAGGCCTCGGTAAACGCCGCCTCGGTCGTGTCGGTCGTCGACACCACGGCCGGCCTGCTGGATCGCGCGGGCATCGACGCGCGCGCGGCGTCGGAGGCGGTGAACGCCTTCCAGGCGGCGTGACGGCGTGGTCGAAGGGCCCTCGCGCAACGAACGATCCGGCGCTCGCGGCGCGGGATACCGGCGGGTTCAACCCTGCGTCAGACCGTGCGCAGATAGGCGTCGTATTCGATGTCGGGCACGCGGCTCATCAGGGTCGCACGCTCCTGGCGCTTCATCGCGCCATAGACGCGGGCGAATTCAGTGCCCAGCCAGTCCGCGGCGAAAGCGCTCTGGCTGAAGCGGTGCTCGGCCATCGCCCAGGACAGCGGCAGCGGCGCGCCGTCGCCGGGACCTGCCTCGGCGGCGATCGGTGGCGGTGGCTCGCTGCCCGCCTGAATCCCTGCCAGCGCGCCTGCCAGCACCGCGGCGGCAAGCAGATAGGGATTGGCGTCGGCGCCGGCCAGCCGGGCCTCAAGCCGCGCGGCGGGGCCCGTGCTCTCGGGCAGGCGCACCGCAACGCCACGGTTGTCCAGGCCCCAGGCGGCCACGAGAGGCGCGTAGGAGCCGGGCGAGAACCGGCGATAGCTATTCAGGTGCGGGGCCTGCAGCAGCATCGCCTCGCCTAAGCTGTCCAGCACCCCGGCAACCGCGGCGCGCAGGGTGGCGTTTGGCCCACCCTCCGGCGCCGACATCGCGAAGATCGGCGCGCCGTCAGCGCCAAGCAGCGAGAGATGCAGATGCTGGCCGCTGCCCGCCATGTCGCCGAAGGGCTTGGCCATGAAGGTCGCGTCCAGGCCGTGGCGGCGCGCGACACCGCGGATCGCCCGGCGGAGCGCCACGATATGGTCGCAGGCTCTCATCGCGCTGGCCGTATGGGCGAGGTTGATCTCGAACTGACCCGGCCCGAACTCGCAGATTGCCGTGTCGGCCGGCGCGCCCAGCGCCCGCGCAGCCGCCCCGATCTCGTCGATCACCGGCGCGAAGGCGCGCATCACGTCCAGGTCGTAGACCTGCGCGCGATTGAGGCGCCCACCGGCCAGCGGGTTGGTCGGCGGTGCCGCCCGCTCGGCATCGATCAGGTAGAATTCGAGCTCCAGCGCCATCACCGGCGTCAGGGCCATCGCGGTCGCCTTCTCGATCACCCGCATCAGCACGCCACGCGGATCGATGGTGCAGATCATACCGTCGGGCTCGGCCAGCATGCACTGCACTTGCAGCGTCGGCCGGTCGGTCCAGAGCATCGGCGCGACGCTGTCGGCGATTGGCACCAAAATGCCGTCGGGATCGCCCCGCTCCAACGCCAAGCCGGCCTCCGCCACGTCCATCGAGAAGATGTCGAGCGCCAGCGACGAGGTCGGCAGCCGCATGCGGCCCTGGCCGAGCTTGGCCAGCATCTCGATCGGTACCAGCTTGCCGCGCACCGTAGTGTTCAAGTCGGTGACATAGACCTCGGCCGCCTCGAGCGCCGGGTTAGCCGCGCGGATCTCGGCCAGGCGGGCGTCGAAGCTCTCGGCCGCGTCCTTCATGCTATGCCGCCACCCGGCGCCTTGTGCCCACGCGCCTCGGCATAGAGGCAGACCAGCGCCAAGGCCATGGTCGCGCCGGCGAGTGCGGTGATCTCGGCATGGTCATAGGGCGGCGAGACCTCGACGACGTCCATGCCGATCAGGTTGATCGGCGGCCCGCCCGCACTGCCCAGCAGGCGGATGATCTCGCGCGCCGCAAAGGTACTGAGCCCGCCGCAGACCGGCGTGCCGGTGCCCGGCGCATAGGCCGGGTCCAGGCCATCGATATCGAAGGTGAAATAGTAGGGGTTATCTCCCACGACCTCGCGAATGCGTCTGACCGTGCCCGCCACCCCGTCGCGCTGCACGGCATTGGCATCGTGGATCACGAAGTCGGACGGATCGGTATAGGTCGTGCGGATACCGACCTGGATCGAGCGCTTGGGGTCGACCAGCCCCTGCTCGACCGCGTGATAGAACATCGTGCCGTGATCGATGCGCCGCCCGTCGTCGATGGCGGTATCGCAATGGGCATCGATCTGGATCAGCGACAGGCCCTGCCCGTGCACCGCGGCATGCGCCTTCAGCGCCGGGAAGGTGGTGAAATGGTCGCCGCCAAGCGCCAGCACCCCGCAGCCCTGGCCCAGCACATGGGCAAGCGCAGCCTCGATCCGCTCCGGCACCGTCTCGGGATGGCCGAAGTCGAAATCGACATCGCCCCAGTCGCCCACTGCCAGGCGCTCGAACGGGTCGAAGGGCGAGGGCCAAGCATGGCTCCAGGCGAGCTGGGTCGAGGCCTGGCGGATCGCCCTCGGCCCGAAGCGGGTGCCCGGCCGGTTCGAGACCGCCGTGTCGAACGGCACGCCGACGACCGCCAGATCGATCCCCGCAAGGTCACGCACGTAACGGCGGCGACAGAAGCTCGTGGCACCGGCATACATCTGCTCGTCATGCGTGACGGCCTTTGCGTCCGGTGCCGTGAAGGCATAGTCCTTGCGCATCGCCCGGCCCTGATCGCTTGCCTCGCCCCCTGCGAGAGTGATCACTGATGGCGACAGTAGACAAGCGGGAGGCCAGCCCATGGGCGCCGACGCCATAGCGACTGGGGCAATGACCGCGCATGAACAGGTGTATCGCCGCCTGCGCGACGACATCCTGAACGGTCAGATGGAGCCTGGCACCAGCGTGACGCTGCGCGGGCTTGCGGCCGAGATGGGCGTGTCGATGACCCCCGCGCGCGAGGCCGTGCGCCGCCTGGTGGCTGAGCGCGCCCTGATGCTGACGGGCAGCGGGCGGGTGCTGGTGCCGATGCTCGACGCGGCCGCCCTGGCCGAGTTGTTCGAGGCGCGCCGGCTGATCGAGCCTGCCCTGGCTGCCCGCGCAGCCATGGCCGCGCGGGGCGACAAGGCCCTGCTGGCGCGGCTGCAGCGCCACGACGATACGCTGGAGCGCGCCGTGGTCGCCAGCGACCCGCAAAGCTACGTCGCCGCGAACCATGCCTTTCACGCCGACCTGTCCGCTGCCGCAGGGGCGCCATCGCTGCTGGCGCTGGCCGAGAGCGTCTGGTTGCAGACCGCGCCGACCATGCGCCGGGTCTATGGCCAGATCGGCACGCGCGCGCTGGATGATCACCATGTGGCGGCGATGGCCGCGATCGATGCCGGCGATGGCGCAGCGGCCGCGGCGGCCATCGCAGGCGATGTCGCCCAGGGCGCGGCCTTGGCGGGCGAGGCATCGCTTGACCGGCGGATTTTGTGATCACAAAAGGGGCCAACACCCCTGCGGAGCGCCAGCCTGATGAACACGCAGCCCCCCGTCGCCGCAAACCGGCGTCCGACGGCCGACTATCAGGCCATGGATGCGGCGCATCACTGGCACCCCTTTACCGACACGGCCGCCCTGAATGCTAAGGGCAGCCGGGTCATCGTATCGGCGGATGGCTGCTGGCTGACCGATAGCGAGGGCAACCGGATCCTGGACGGCATGGCCGGCCTCTGGTGCGTAGCCGTCGGCTATGGCCGCGACGCGATCGTCGATGCCGTCGCCCGGCAGATGCGCCAGCTGCCCTACTACAACACCTTCTTTCAATGCACCCATCCGACCGCCGCCGAGTTCGCCGAGGCGCTGACCGACGTCGCGCCGGCAGGGTTCAACCGGGTGTTCTTCGCCAGTTCCGGGTCGGAGGCGAACGACACCGTGTTCCGCCTCGCCCGTCTCTATTGGGACTGTCGCGGCGAGCCGGCCCGCAAGAAATTCATCGCGCGGCGCAACGCCTATCACGGCTCGACAGTGATCGGCGCCTCGCTTGGCGGCATGGGTGTCATGCATGCCCAATCCGGCCTGCCGATCGCCGATATCGTCCACATCCCCCAGCCCTACTGGTTCGGCGAGGGGCGCGAGACCGGCCTCAGCCCCGAGGCGTTCGGGGTTGCCCGCGCCGAGGAACTGCGCGCCGCGATCGAGCGCGAGGGGCCGGAGACCATCGCCGCCTTCATCGGCGAGCCGATCCAGGGCGCGGGCGGCGTGGTGATCCCGCCCGACAGCTACTGGCCGCGCATCCGCTAGATCTGCGACGCGTACGGAATCCTGCTGGTCGCGGACGAGGTGATCTGCGGCTTCGGCCGCACCGGCCGGTGGTGGGGCAGTCAGCGCTACGACATTCGGCCCGACCTGATGACCATCGCGAAGGGCATGACGTCGGGCTATGTGCCGATGGGCGGCGTGCTGATCTCAGACAGGGTCGCCGAGCCGGTGATCGCGGGGGCGGGCGAGTTCTTCCACGGCTATACCTATTCCGGTCATCCGGCGGCCTGCGCCGCGGGGCTCGCCAATCTCGCCATCCTGCGCGAGGAGCGGCTGGTCGAGCGGGTCGCGACCGATATCGGGCCCTATCTACAGGCCGCCTGGGCTCGGCTGGGCGACCATCCGCTGATCGGCGAGGTGCGCATGACCGGGCTCATCGGCGCGGCCGAACTGGTCGCGTCGCGTGAACCGATGCGCCGCTTCGCCAGTGAGCTGAATGCCGGCAGCCGCTGCCGCGACCTCAGCGTCGCCCAGGGGCTGGTGATGCGCGCCGTCGGCGACACGATGATCATCTCGCCGCCGCTGACCATCAGCCACGACGAATGTGACCTGCTGGTCGAGCGTGCTTGGCAGGCCCTTGACGCACTGGCCGACGAGATGACGCGTGAGGGCGCGTTGTCGGCCTGAGCGGGCGCCACCCCGGCCCGGCTTCCGGCCCAGCCCGGCCCGGCGCCGCTTGGATAAATCGCCAGCAGTCGATAGGTCCGAGATCGGATTAGTCGAACGGGAGGGATCGATGGCCGACAAACCGGTGCTCTACGGCTTCGACGGCTCGACCTATGTGCGCACGCTGCGGATCATCCTCAGGAACAAGGGCGTCGACTACGACCAGGTGCCGGTGAACGTGCTGGAGGGCGAGCCGCGCCAGCCCGAGCATCTGGCGCGCCATCCGTTCGGCAAGGTCCCGGTGCTGGACATCGACGACATGCGCATCCTCGAGACCGACGCCTGCTGCCGGTATTTGGAGGCGACGCGCCCCGGGCCCTCGGCGATCCCGGTGACGCCGAAGAACCGCGCCCGCATGAACACCATCATTAGCATGGTGAATAGCTATGGCTATCCGGCACTGATCGGCGCTGCCGGCTACCACCTGTTCCCCGATTTCCTGGGCGGCAAGGACGATGCCGCCTATGCCAAGGCGTTGGAGGACAGCAAGACGCTGCTCACGCTGTTCATGCAGATCAAGGGCGACAGCCCGTGGCTGGCCAGCGAGCAGGGGCCGAGCCTTGCCGACTACTTCCTGGGCCCGATCATCTTCTATGTCGCGCTCACGCCCGCGGCCGAGGCGCTGATGGCGATCCCCGGCATGCAAGGCTGGTGGGACAAGATCTCGACCGACGAGGCCTTCAAGGCGACCGAGCCCGACCTCGGCTGAACTCCGCGAGACGAGGCGACACCGTCGATGGTGCTAAGGCAGGCGCGATATCTGACCGCGAACGACACAGCCGGACAGCATGCCCGATCGTGGTATGCCGAGACAGCGGGCGCGATGCCGGATCACCCGCCGCTGTCGGGCGACACGGCGGCAGATGTCTGCGTGATCGGCGGCGGCTATGCCGGGATATCGACGGCGCTGCACCTAGCCGAGCGTGGCTACGACGTGCTGTTGCTGGAGGCCAACCGCATCGGCTGGGGCGCCTCGGGCCGGAACGGCGGCCAGCTTGGCATCGGCACGCGGGAGGATGTGCGCAAATACATCAAGGCGATCGGGCGGGACGATGCGGCCAAGGCCTGGGAGATCGGGGTGGCCGCGAACCGGCTAGTGCGCGAGCTGATCGCCCGCCACGCCATCGACTGCGACTTGGTCGACGGCACGTTGGAGGTCGCGTGGAAGCACGACGACGCCCGGGCGCTGCGCGACTACGCCGTCTATATGGAGAGGGCGTTTAGCTATGACGGCATCCGCACCGTCGAGCGCGAGGAGCTGACCCGACACCTCGCCACCAAGCGCTATCACGGCGCGGTTTGGTGGCGCGACGGCGGCAATCTGCATCCGCTGCGCTATGCGCTGGGCCTGGCCAGGGCGGCCGCCGCCGCCGGGGCCCGCCTGCGCGAAGGCACCAAGGTGACGACGATCCGACCCGGCCGCGTGGTGACCACGAACGGCGCCGTCCGGGTCGAGCACGTCGTGGTGGCCTGCAACGGTTATCTCGACGGGCTGGTGCCCGAGGTGGCGCGGCGCTCGATGCCGATCAACAACTACATCGCGACGACCGCGCCGCTGCCCGACCCGACGGCGGTGATCGACGGTCGGTTCTCGGTCGTCGATACGAAATTCGTGCTCGACTACTATCGGATGACCCCTGACGGCCGGCTGCTCTGGGGCGGCGGGGAGAGCTATGGCCCGCGTTTTCCGCGCGATATCGCGGCGGTCGTGCGGCGGCGGATAACGGCGGTGTTTCCGTCGCTGTCGGATGTCGCGTTGACCCATGCCTGGGGCGGAACGCTGGCCATCACCCTGCCGCGCTTCCCATCGTTCCAGCGTCTCGGTTCCGGCATGCTGGCGATCTCGGGCTGGTCGGGATCGGGCGTGCACATGGCGACCATGGGCGGGCGTATCGCCGCCGACGCGATCGCTGGGCAGGCTGAGCGGTTCGACGTCATGGCCCGCCTGCCGGTCCCGCCCTTTCCCGGAGGCGACTGGTTCAGACGCCCCGCTCTGGCCGCTGCGATGACCTGGTACGCCCTCCGCGACCGGCTCTAAGCGATGCCGTCGCGGGATCGGGCACCCTCGCCTTGTGTCGCCGGCCGTGGCTGCCGCCGGGCGCCTGGGACGCCCGGCGGCGCGTTTCGGCTCAGCTTTCAGCCTCGTAGGCGAAGACGGCCTTGTTCATCTCCTTCAGGAGCGGATCGTTCAGCGCTGCGACCTGCTGCAGCGTTTCGCGGTCGGCGGCTCCACCCGCGGCGGCGTTGTCGACAAGCGGCCGCATCTTGCCCCAGAGTTCGGCCACGGTGGCGAGCTGTTGCCTGACATCGGCGGTCTTCGGCTGTTGGATGCCGACCAGCGACATCCCGTTGCGCAGGGCATCCAGCGAGGACTGGAACAGCTCGATAGTGTTGGCGAGCGCCGCGCTGCTGGCATCGCCCTGCCAGCCGGAACCGATCATCCCCGTCTCCTTGGACATCTTCTGGCTCAGCATGCGCTGGCGGCCGGCGATGTTGATCGCGATGGCGAGATGCAGCGGGATCTCGCTGCCACCATAGGCCCGTTCCGTGAGCCCCACGGTCTTGTTCATTTCCTTCAGGATGCCGAGGTTCTGCTCCATCACCGCGGCGAAAGCGGCATCATCGGCGCCGCGGCTGTCGATGCAGGCCTGCACGGCGGCGCCGTAGCCGAGCCAGAGCCCGTTCACCCGGCCGAGCCCGTCGATCACCCTGCCATTCGTCTCGCGATTGAGGCCGAGATCGGCGCTGCCGAAGCGCAACCCCTTCAGGCTGCGGTCGAACAGGGCGTGGGCGGCCACGGCCTGGTCGAGATGCATCTCAACGTCGATGCCGAGGCGGCAGAAGGTGATGGCCTTGGCCATCCGCTGCGTCAGCATGCGCTGGCGGCCAGCGATATTGATCTTGCGCTTGGCCTCTTGCGCGGCGTCGACCCCGTTGGCGAGCGCGCCGACAGGCGGCAGCGCGACGGATCCGGTCATCGCCACGGCGGCGATAAAGTTACGGCGTGACAGCATATTTTCCCCCTTTTGCCGCCCCGTCTGCGGGTGGCGGCAACACCGACAGCGCGGACCGAAACGCGCGCTGCAATCCTAACAATGAAAGACCTCTACGAAGGCTTACTGCCGGGCGCTCCTAAGCGGAGCGATCCGAGTTACGCGCGTTCTGCGGCGTCGCAGATGGACGTGAACTTGGGTCGACAACGCTGTCGACGACTCGGGCGCCAGCAAAATCACCGGTCGCCCATCGACGCTGTGATGAAAGGCACATCTCGCCGCGCGCGGGCGGAATCGCCACGCGATGGGGGCGCTTGCGATCGGGCCCGCAAGCGCCCCGAAGAGGCGTCAGATCTCGTCGGCGTAGAGCGAGACGACGGTGTCGATGGCGATGGTCAGGGCAGTGGTGCGACGCGACATCTCGGCCAACTCCTCGGTGTCCAGCGTGCCGCCGGCCTCGACCGGGGCCAGCGTCTCGCGCAGCGCCTGCCAGTGCGTCTGGACCACGGCCCACTGGTCGACGACCTGCTGGGTGGTCGGCTTCTGGATGCCGAGCATCGGCATGCCGTCGCGAAGCGCTGACAGCGTATTCTCGAAGATCGAGAGCATCTCGGGCTGCATGTCGCGCATCTCGTCGGCCTTCAGGCCAGCGCTGATCATGCAGGTTTCCTTGGCGATGCGCTGCACGATCGTTGCCTGGCGCTGGGCGAGCTTGGTGGCGACGGCCAGATGAAGCGGCACCGCCTTACCGCCATAGACCTTCTGCAGTTCGGTAACGAGCGCCTCGATATGCTCCAGCACGACTGCGTCGTTCTCGCTCAACCAGAGCACCTGCTCGGCCGTGGGCACACCCGCGCCGAGCGCTGCCTCCGCCCGCTCGCGGAACGGCAGCCAGTCGATCTTGAGCTCGCGCACCGCATCGATGACCTTGCTGTGCACCTCGCGCGTGAGGCCGTAGTCCTCGCCGCCGAACTGCAGGGCGTAGAGCACCGCGTCGAAGGTCTTGGCGTCGCGATCGATCATCGCGCCGTGGCGCGTGGCGTCCACGCCGAGATGCAGCATGCAGGTGGCCTTCACGATGTCCTCGACCATCGTGGCCTCGCGCTCGGCCAGGGCGATGCGGGTCTCGGCCTCAAGCGCCTTTCCGGGCGCGACAGCGACCCCGGAAGCCTGGGCTGCGCCATACAGGAATGCGACCGCGGTCGCGGCCGCCAAACACGATGATTTTCTAGGCATAACCGCCCCTCGCAACAGATCCTCGACCGCGCGGACGGTTGGTGAGGATTGTTTCCGAGATCGGGCCGGACTGGGGCAGCACGCCTTAGTCCTGCCGGCAGGCGGAATCAGCTATTCGGCGGCCATCGATACGTCGTTCATCCAGCCCCAGACCCGCAGCGGCGTGGCCGGCATGTCGACCTGCTGCACGCCCCGGTCCCAGAGCGCATCGAGCAGCGCGTTGATCACCGCGGCGCAGGCGCCGACGGTGCCGGCCTCGCCGCAGCCCTTCATGCCGATCGCATTCGCGGTCGACGGCACGCCTTCGTGGTGGAACGGCACGAGCGGCACATCGGCCGCGCGCGGCATCGCGTAGTCCATGAAGCTGGCGGAGAGAAGCTGGCCATCGCTGTCATAGACGACATGCTCGCAGAGCGCCTGACCGATGCCCTGGGCCACGCCGCCATGCACCTGTCCCTCGGCCAGCATCGGGTTCATCAGACGGCCGAAATCGTCCACCACGCCGTAGCGCACGACCTCGGTCCGGCCGGTGTCTGGATCGACCTCGACCTCGGCGATGTGGCAGCCATTGGGGAAACTGCGGCCCGGCACCTCGGTGCGGGTGCGCTGGCTCAGGAACTCGACCCGTCCCTCGCGCCGCGCCTTGGCGGCGAGCGCGATCAGATCCACGGCCCGGTCGGTGCCGGCCACGCGCCAGGCACCGTCAGTGAATTCCAGGTCGGCCGCGGCTGCCTCCAGTTCTTCCTCGGCCAGCGGGCGCATGGCGGCGATCAGATCGTCGGCGGCGCCAAACACCGCCGTGCCCTGCATCGTGACCGAGCGCGAACCGCCGGTGCCGCCGCCGGTCGCGATGCGGTCGCTGTCGCCCTGGACGACACGGATCTGCTCGAACGGAATGCCGGTGCGCTCGTGTAGGAACTGCGCGAACACCGTCTCGTGGCCCTGTCCGGCCGATTGGGTCCCGACCATCAGCTCGACGGTGCCGTCGTCGGCAAGAGCGATTTCGGCGTGCTCATCCTGCGCGCCGAGGATAGACTCGATGTAGTAGCAGAGCCCCCGGCCCCGGTACTTGCCGCGTGCCAGGCTCTCGCGACGCCGCGCCTCGAAGCCATGCCAGTCGGTCTTCGCGATCGCGGTGCGCATGACGCGATCGAAGTCGCCCACGTCATAGGTCTCGCCGGCGGGCGTCTCGTAGGGAAACTGCTGCGGCTTGATGAAGTTGATGCGCCTCAGCTCAAGGGGATCGACGCCGAGCACGCGCGCCGCCTTATCCATCAGCCGTTCGATCTGGTACTGCGCCTCGGGCCGGCCGGCACCACGATAGGCATCGACCGGCGTGGTGTTGGTGAAGCAGCCCTTCACGCCGTACCAGACTGCCTGCAGGTCGTAGACGCCAGTCAGCACGCGGCTCGCCAGTTCAGAGGCCATCAGCGTGCCGAAGGGCGAGCAATAGGCGCCGAGATTGTTGATCACCTCGATGCGGAGGCCGGTGATCCGGTGCGCGGCGTCGAAGCCCGCGACCATGCGGGTGACATGGTCGCGCCCCATGCAGTCGGCCATGATGCTCTCGGTCCGCTCACCGATCCATTTGACCGGCCGGCCGAGGACGCGCGCGGCGTGGCCGACGCAGTAGTGTTCGGGATAGTTGAAGGCCTTGATACCGAAGCCGCCGCCGACATCGGGCGTCAGCACCCGGATCGCGTCCTCCGCCAGGCGCAGGTGCTTGGCGAGGTCGCCCTTCATGTCCCAGACGCCCTGACCGTTGTAATGCATGGTCAGCCGCGTGCCGTCCCAGTGGGCTAGGCAGCCGCGGGTCTCCATCGGGTTTGCGACCACACGGTTGTTGACGAGTTCCAACTCGACGGTCTTCACGGCGGCGGCGAGGCCGGCATCGGCCGCCGCCTCGTCGCCGAGCGCCCAGTCGAAGCAGAGATTGCCGGGAGCGTCGTCATGCACGGTGGGCTGGCCCGGCTGCAGTGCCGCGGGCGTGTCGACGACCGCATCCAGCACGTCGTACTCGACCTCGATCAGCTCGGCCGCGTCTTTGGCGATGGTCAGGCTGTCGGCGACGATGCAGGCGACTGCCTCGCCCACATGGCGAACCCGGTCAGGGGGCATGATCGGCCGGCGCGGCCGCACCGACGCCGTGCCGTCGCGATTGGTCAGCTGTGCCGCGTCGAGATCGTTCACCAGAGCGGCGTCCAGATCCGCCCCCGTCAGCACCAGATGCACCCCCGGCAGCGCCGCAGCGGCGGCGATATCGATGGCGGCGATGCGCGCATGCCCGACGGGCGCGCGCAGGAAATGGGCGCGCAGCGTGCCCGGCATGGTGATATCGTCGATGTAGCGGCCGTTGCCGGTCACGAAACGCTCGTCTTCGACACGGCGGACGGGCTGGCTGGTGGCGAACTTGGACATCGTCGCGTCCCTTCATCTCTAGCTTGCTCGGCGATGAAATACGTCGGCGCGACGTGTCGGAAAGAGGTGGAGACCGCGACGCCTTGCCCTTGGGCGTCTCCTCGGCGCGCTGCCCAAAAAGGCGTCACAGATGAGGCGGGGATTGCGGCGTGCGCGGGTCGCCTTCACGAGGGCGTCAGCACATTACGCACGCACAAACCTTTTGGTCCGAGATTCGGCGCCTTCGCGCCTCATTGCCGACCCGTTTTGAAACAGGACTGCTTTTCTGCCGATCTAGAGTTGTGAGAGACACAAGTAGAGATCGCTCTAGAGCGCGCCAATC
This sequence comes from Pseudomonadota bacterium, assembly GCA_039199465.1. Classification (GTDB taxonomy): domain Bacteria; phylum Pseudomonadota; class Alphaproteobacteria; order Rhodobacterales; family Rhodobacteraceae; genus Thermohalobaculum. The sequence goes on along the minus strand of JBCCSW010000029.1, from coordinate 1,057 downwards.
ACGCTCCGATTGTAGCCAAACTCTCATACTCTGGTCGAATTTTGATGCGATTTCGCAGGCTGCACGAAGTGAGAACGCATCTTTCGGAGAGTACAATGACGACGACTACGCGGAGCATTAGGCGCCATGGATCGCGTGCCGTCACCGAGTTCATGGTGAACTTGTCGTTTGTTAAGGATGAACGTGGTGCTCTAACCATGTTCATCGTCGTCATATTTCTGGTCCTGGCCGTGCTGGCCGGCATGGCGATCGATATCGCCCGCCACGAGACGGCACGCGCCGATTTCCAGAATGCGCTCGACCGGGGCGTTCTAGCGGCTGCAAACAGCAGTTCGGGCGTCGGGAGCAGAGCCGATGCGGAACGCATCATTCGCGAGTACATGGCCTCGCGAACAATGCGCGACTCGTCGTTTGCGTTGACGGTCGCCGAGCCGCAGGGCGACGCCATCTCGGGCCGCTCGATCACCGCCAGCCTGGATGCCGCCGTCAGCACGACCTTCATGGCTGCCATGGGCGTCAAAAGCCTCGACCTGCCGACCACCGCTGGCGCGGAAGAGTCCCGCGGCCTCACGGAGATCGTGCTTGTGCTCGACGTGTCAGGCTCGATGGGGGAGGATTCCACTTACAAGCCGCAGAAGAAGATTGACGATCTGAAAGATGCCGTCAAAGAATTCGTCAATACGGTGATGAGCGACGAAAATGCCGGTCGCACCATGATGTCGATCGTGCCCTATTCAGGTCAGGTGCGCCTGCCCGATTTCATGGCATCGACCTACAACATCACCACCCATCACTCCTACAGCAACTGCATCGAGTATCAGGAGTTTGACTTCACGACGCCCGTGATCTCGACCACGGCGCCCATGAAACAGTCGCAGCACTTTGCCGACTCGGTGACCTACCAGACCGACGCAAACGGCTTCATTATCTGGAACTCGGGGACGATCACCAACTTCAACTGCCCGTCGGTCAACAACGCCATTCTGCCGTTCGAGGTCACTCGCCAGACTGTCATCGACTATGTGGACGGTCTGTCGACGCAGAACTGGACGGCGTC
>JBCCSW010000028.1:0-18555 GCA_039199465.1 Pseudomonadota bacterium | reverse complement strand
CGGTCTCGTCACGCGCCCTGCTGCTGCCCGCGCTGATGGTCTGACCGCCTTCAAGGGTATGCGTGCCGGCGCTGACCGCCATCCAGCTGACGGTTTCCTCCATGTGCCAGCCGTCGTGGTAGTTCCACTCGTCGAGCTGGTACTCGAAGCCCTCATCCGTGACGTTGCGCACCCGCATCACCGCCTGGTGCCCGCCATTGAAGCTGATCGGGCCCATGACGACGACGGCGTCGGGGATCTCTTCGGCGAAGCTGACGCTGTACCAGGTCGAGCTGTTGTCCTGGGAGAAGGTGACCGTCCCGATCTCCAGGCGCCCGTCCGACGCGTCGTCTCCGCTCGGCGCCTCTGCCACGGGCGGCTCGGGCGTTTCCTCGACGATGGACGCGGGCGGCGCCGCGGGCGTGCCGGCGGCGACGACGTCGAAGCTGACCTCGACGACCTCCAGCACGTCGCCGTTGGCCCGGTCCTCGGAATAGACCGTCAGCGTCATCTCATGAGTGCCGACGCCGAACGCCGTGCCGCCTGAATAGTCGCCGCCCTGGTCGCCGAACTGCGCATAGGGAGAGAAATTCTCCATCTGCGTCCGGCCGCCGGCCTCGTAGAGCACGCTCTCGAAGTCTCCGGCACCCGGTGCGGCGACGGCGACGACCGCGAGGTTGCGTCCGGCCAGCTCCTCCTCGGTGAAGGTCGTGCCGGGCTCGATCTCGCCGACCATCTGATTGGTGTCGGTGTCGTAGAGCGCGAGGGACAGGTATTCGCTGAACGTGTCCCCGGGGGCGCCCCCACCCGACGGTGGCGCGACGGGATCGTCAGGCTCGGACCCGCCCGAACTCGGCGGTGTCGGATCCGGATCGGGCGCTGGGTCGCCGACCGGATCGGTCGACGGTGCCCCGTCAAGACCCTCGATGCCCTGCAGCGCGGTGACATCGCCGTCCAGTTCGCGCAGCAGCACCACTTCGCCCGGCGTCAGCGCCCGGTCGACCATCGCGAAGTTCTCGATGTCGCCTTCGTAGAACCACTCGAGATTGTCGTCGTCACCCTTCCGGATGCGGGTCGAGGCGCCGAGGATCGCATCCTCGGTATTGCCGGTCATGCCGTCGGGCAGGACGATGTCGGTGTCGACCAGCGTCCCGTCGACATACAGCTTCAGGCCGCTGTCATCGAAGGTGAAGGCGACGTCGTAGCTCTCGCCGGCCTCCAGCTTCTCCCTGGTGCTGAGGTGCACGCTCTGCGACGTGTCCTGCATCCGCACCTTCAGCTTGCTGTCGTCCGAGATCCAGATCGTCAGGTGACCGCCGGTCTCGTATCCCGAGTGATCCTTGGAGTAGAGCGCCTGATTGCCGTCGCCCGGACTCTCCGGCGTGATCGTCATCACGATGGAGCCGCTGGTGGTCTCGGCGCCGTCGGTATGGTCGATCTGCACGGTGTTGGTGCCGTCGAAGCTCGCCTGGTCGAGCGACTGCACGACGGCACCTGGACCGCCCTCGATCGCGGTTGTCTCGAAGGTGACCTGGTCCAGGAACGGGTTGCTGGTGAAGGCCAGCGGGTTCGATCCGATCGGGTCGCCCTCGACGTCGCGGCTGTCATAGCCAAACAGCTCGACCGTCTCGCCGGCCTCGTTCACATAGGTCGACGTCTTGGTCTCGCCGGTCGGCGCGACGGCCTCCTGCAGCTCGTCGATGGTGCGCACGATGCCGTAATGGACGCCGGCATCGGTGGCGATGTCATCCTCCTCCACGAGGTCGCCGAACACCACGATATGGCCGATCAGGTCCTCGTCATGGGCGCCGCCGTTGTTGCCCTGCTGCGAGTAGGCCAGGATGTTCGAGTAGACGCTGTCGTTCACCCCGTCGCCGTCGCTGTCATAGCCGACATAGCTGACCTCGACCTGCGTCGTGTGGCCGAAGACCGAGATCGTGTCGCCCTCGGCCTTGTTAAAGTCTGCCACGATCTCGATGCCGAGCAGGTCGACCCAGTGATCGTGCAGATACTGGTTCTCGCCCGCGACGCCGTGCCAGTGGATCATCCGGCCGTCGTTCATCGTGTTGTCGACCAGGATGTCGACCTTGCCGTTGAGCAGCGCCTCGAACTGGAAGTGGTCGGCGCCGCCGCCGCCCACCAGCACGTCGTCGGCCATCACCGGCTGATCCACCCAGTCGATCAGCTTGAGGTACTCGACCGATACCGAGGGGTCCTCGTACTGGTCGAGATCGCGGGAATTCTGGTCGAGGACCAGCTGGCCGATGCGCTGCTCGCCCGCATCCGAGCGCGAGCGCAGCGTGTCGTCGCCCTCGCCGCCGATCAGCAGGTCCGAGCCGCGCTGGCCGTCCAGCACGTCGTTGCCGCCGCCGCCGCGGATGATGTCGTTGCCATAGCCGCCGAGGATGGTGTTGGCGTTGCCGTCGCCCTCCAGCTCGTCGTCGCCGGCGCCGCCCTGCATCTCGCCGCTGATGTTGCTCTGGCTTATCGGGGTGTCGTCCATCGGCTGCGGACCCGACGGGTTGGTCAGCGCCGAGCCCGGTCCCTGATCGATGAGCTGCTGGATCTCGCCCGCGTCGAGCGCGTCCTCGCGCGAGGAGCCGCCCCAGACGCCGAAGCCCGAGATCGCGCCGTTGAACGCGCTTTCCAGGTCTTCGTCATCGGCCGCGAAGGCCTGCGCCGAGTTGTTGTATTCGGTGCGGCGCTGATCCGCGCCGAACACCCACGGCTCCTCGTTCCGGAGGATGTAGGCCTCGTTGTAGACGCCGGGGCTCGGCACATCGCCCTCGGTCGGCGTCCAGATGTTGTCGGGCAGTGCCACGCCGTCCTTGTAGACGGTCACGCCCTGGTCGGTGAACGACACGGCGATATGGGCCCAGACGCCCTCCTCCAGCACCGGCTCCTTGGTCTCCCAGCTCCGGTTGCTGCCGCCGTCGCCGGGGGCCATGCGCACCAGCAGGCCGCCATCCTCGGTCTGCAGCAGGCGGAAATGGCCGCCCTCGCCCGAGTTCCGCTGATCCTTGGTGACGATCGCGCCGTCGTCCGACAGATCGTCGGCCCGGACCCAGAGCGCGATGGTGCCCTGCGTCACCTCGAACGCCTCGTTGTGGGCGAGGTAGGCGAACTCGTCATCGCCATTGAAGGTGAGGGCGCCGTTCGGCTCGCCGTTCGGGCCGGTGGTCAGGCCGTCCGTGCGCAGGATCGCGGCGTTCTCGTCCAGCGTATAGGCCTTGATCGTCATGTCGGTGCCGCGCAGGTCGGCAAAGGCACCGTCCTCTCCGTTGCCGAACGACCAGTAGCCGAGCGCGCCGGGCAGGCCGTCGGGATCGACCGCGGCCGCGGCCTCTGTGCTCGGACCGCTGTCGCTGACCAAGCCGAGCGGCTCGAACGGATCGCGGGTCAGCAGGACCTCTTCCTCGTCGACCGGGTCGCGCTCGACCGCCGCGGCCTCGGCCGCGTAGGGGTTGTCGACATGGTTCCAGGGATCTGCGTTGATCTCGCCCCAGCTGCCGTCGCCCGAGCGGGTGTCGTAGCCGATGATCTCCGAGACCTCGCCGGTGTCGCCGTTGACCACCGTTGTGATCTTCGACTCGCCATAGGGCATGATCGCCTCGGCGACCTCGTCGATCGTGTCGACGATGCCGAAGGTGACGCCGGCATCGGTGATGATGTCGTCCTCGTCGACCAGATCGCCATGCACGATGAGCTGGCCGATCAGGTCCTGGTCATGGGCGCCGCCGGCGCGCTGCGCGTTGTCATTGGCGCAGTGACAGGTGCTGTTGCCGGTCGCCACGCAGGGCCCCGACTGGTTCGAATGCACCGTGATGATCGTCTCGAGATCGCCGTCGCCATCGGTGTCGACATAGGTGATGTCGCAAATCTCGGCCGTGTGGCCGAGGATGGCGATCGTGTCGACGCCGGCCTCGTAGTCGAGGATCGTGTCGATGCCGAAGCTGTCGGTCCAGTGGTCGTGGACATAGGTGTTCTCGCCCGCGACGCCGGCCCAGTTGATGGTACCGTCCGAGCGGGTGTGCTTCTCGATGATCTCCAGGCGGGCGTTGATCTGCGCGGTGATCAGGAAGGTGTCGGCGCCGGCGCCGCCCTCATAGAAGTCGTCGCCGATCAGCGGCTGGTACTCCCAGCCCGTCAGCTTCTGCGCCGCCTCGTTGATATAGGGCCCGATTGGGCGGGTCAGGGCATCGAGCACCAGCTGCCCGGCCTTCTGCTCGCCGGCATCCGACCGGCCGATGATCAGGTCGTTGCCGTCGCCGCCCTGCAGGAAGTCGCTGCCGCGACCGCCCTCCAGAACATCGTCGCCGTCGCCGCCCTTCAGCCAGTCATCGCCATAACCGCCGGCGATGTTGTCGTCGCCGTCGCCGCCGTCGACCATGTCATCGCCGCCCGAGGCGTCGATCACGTCGGCGCCGTCGGTCCCGGTCAGGTTCTCGGGATTGTCGATGGTCGTCTCGCCCAAGGTCAGCGAGGGATGATAGTCCTCGACCGGCACGGACAGATCGTCGTTGGCAAGCGCCTGCTCGAAGTCCTCGACCGATTGCCAGAGCGCACTCTCGTCGATTGTGACGCCGTCGACCTGCAGGTTGAGCGCCATGCGGCCGCCCTGGTCGAAATACTCGATCTCGACCTTGTAGAGACCCCCCTCGAATTCCGAGGTGCGCGACGTCTCTTCGTCGGGCCGCGCCCCTTCGAACTCCATGAAGTTCACGTCGCCGATCTTCATCGAGAAGCCGTCGTCGGAACCGACTGTGATCGTGTGCGGCCCCTCGGAGATGTAGATGTAGCCGGTCATCACCAGGGCCGACGGCCCCATCTCGATATCCGTCCCCTCGACCGTGGCGCCGTCGCCGTCCAGGAACTCCGTCAGCGAGGTGTCGCTGTCGTTGTTGCCATAGTTGAAGTCCTTCGCGACGAAGGTCGCGTCGGCGGTCTGGTTGGCGACGATGTCGGCGATCTCGTCGATGTTCTTGATCTTGCCGTCATCCGGCAGATAGGCGCTGCCCTGCAGGCCGGTGCCGGTCAGGGGCACACGGGTCAGCGCCGACTGAGCGATGGTCGGCGACAGCGCGCTCGGGGTGTCGATGGCGTCGAGGTCGACGAGATAGGTATAATCCACGGCTGCTCTCCGTTGTCCGGCTTCTCAGGCAGGTGTCAGTCAGGGGGTCGCGCGGCGCGGCGGTTGCGGCAGCGCGTCGCCCGGCGATGGCGTCTTCGGTGTGGGGCGGGGCATCAGCACCGCGGAGGGGGGCGGAGCGCAGCATCCCCTGCGGCGCACGAGCCCTGCGGATGTCGTGCAGTAGGCGAAATGTCGGTGAGCAGTCATCGCGACCCCGTTATCCACCATGCGCAGCCGGCACGTTGCCGTTGCGTTGTTGTGATGATCGGTTCTGGAAACGCTGAAGCCGGCTTTCGCCGCGGACTGGCAGACAATCACGTCGTCGCGAGTGACCCTACGTGATCACGATCCCGAGACAAACAACCTGAACTCGAATGGCAACGCGCGGCGAAGCCTGGGTTTGTGGTCCGCCTAAGTTTCGCCCCATTTCCGCCGTTTTGAGGCCGCGTGCGTTACCGAGCGATTAAGACGTTTCTGCAGCGCTGCGGGGAGCCTCCGGGAAATCATGGTTGCCAGACTATTTCCACGATCAGAATGCATCGAGAATCTTTGAAGCAAATCGTGAAATTGCCTCATTCTCTCTTCGCGCGATCAGGGGTGACGGTACACGCTACGGTAGTCGTCGATGCGATGACGACCGTCGGATGCGCGCGTAGCGTGCGACTCAACCCTAGGGTTGTATCGCGCTGGCGCGCCGGTATCGGCCGTTCAGCGAGCGCGATCACGTGAATCTCGCGCGCCTGGCATCCGAGCGGGGGCGCGATGGCCGCCCCGTCCGCGCCGGACTGATTGGGGCCGGCAAGTTCGGCACCATGTTTCTGGCTCAAGTGCCCCATATCGACGGGTTGGATGTCACGGCGATCGCGGATCTCGATCCCGAAAGAACCCGTCGGGCCTTAAGTGAAACGGGTTGGGACACAGCGGCGATCGAGCGGACGACGCTGCTGGACAGCGGCGCGGACGTGGTGGCGCGCGACGACGTCGATGTGGTGATCGAGGCGACCGGCAACGCCGTGGCGGGCGTCGATCATGCCCTGGCCGCCATCGCCGCGGGTCGGCATGTCGTGATGGTGAATGTGGAGGCCGATGTCCTCGCAGGCCCGGCGCTGGCCGTGCGCGCTGCCGCGGCAGGCGTCGTCTACTCGATGGCCTATGGCGATCAGCCGGCGCTGGTCGCCGAGATGGTCGACTGGGCCCGAGCAACGGGCTTCCGGGTCGCGGCCGCGGGCAAGGGCACGCGCTATCTGCCGGCCTATCACAAGGTCACGCCGGCCGAGGTCTGGACCCATTACGGCATCACGCCTCAGGCTGCCGCCGCGGCCGGCATGAACCCGAAGATGTTCAACTCGTTCCTCGACGGCACGAAGAGCGCGATTGAGATGGCGGCCATTGCCAATGCCTGCGCCTTGGACGTGCCGTCTGGCGGGCTCGCCTTTCCGCCCTGCGGCGTCGACGATCTGGCCCATCTGATGCGCCCGCGGGCCGAAGGAGGCGTGCTGGAAGCTCGGGGAATCGCCGAAGTCGTGTCTAGTCTGGAGCGCGACGGGCGGCCGGTTTTTCGCGACCTCCGCTGGGGCGTTTATGTCATCCTCGAGGCGCCGACCCCCTATGCAGCGTCCTGTTTTGGTCAATACGGGTTGCAGACCGATGCCTCCGGCCGCTTTGCCGCCATGTTCAAACCCTATCACCTCATCGGTCTCGAACTGTCGGTTTCGGTCCTGAGCGCTGCGCTGAGGGGGGAGCCGACCGGTCGGGCCGAGGCCTGTCGCGCCGGCGTCGTCTGCGTCGCGAAGCGCGATCTGGCTGAGGGCGAAGTACTGGATGGCGAGGGTGGCTACATGGTCTGGGGTAGGGCGCGTCCCGCCGCTGACGCAGCCGCCGGGCTGCCGATGGGCCTGGCCGACGGTGCACGGCTCACGCGGCCGGTACGCGCCGGCGACGAGATCGCCCTCGACGCGGTCGAGACGGCGCCGTCGGCTGCGCGCGATCTCTGGCGCGAGTGCATCGCGGCTGCCGCTGAGGCGGGCGGTCGGACCTGTTCCGGATAACCGAGGCGCGACGTTCACGATGTCCATTACCCGCCGCCTGACGGCCTTCGCGCTCGACACCAAGCCCGACGCACTCGACGACGCGATGCTGCGCACTGGCCGGCTGTGCCTGGCCGACTGGGCCGCTGTGGCACGGGCGGGCGCGCATGAGCCCGTGTGCTATGTCGTGCGCGACATGGCCACGGCCGAGGGCGGGCGCGAGCAGGCGGGCACCGTGCATGGCGACACGCTGCCGGCGCGCCTCGCGGCGTTCGTCAACGCCACCGCCGGTCATGCCCTCGACTATGACGACACGCATTTCCTGCATATCGGCCACGTGACGACTGTCGTCGCCCCGGCTGCGCTCGCCGTTGGCGAACAGGTCGAGGCCTCGACCGGCGACGTGGCGACCGCGTATCTGATCGGCGCTGAGGCGGCGTGCCGGATCGGCGACTGGTTGGGACGGGCGCACTACAACGCCGGCTACCACCAGACCGCGACCGCCGGCGTGTTCGGCGCGACGCTGGCGGCCGCTCGATTGATGACCCTGTCGCGGGCCGCGACGCTGTCGGCCATGGGGCTCGCCAGCACCCGCGCCGCGGGCTTGAAGGCGCAGTTCGGCACGATGGGCAAGCCGCTGAATGCCGGTTTTGCGGCGATGGCCGGGGTCGAATGCGCCATGCTGGCTGCGATGGGCGCAGCCTCGGTCAGCGACGGGTTGGAGGCCGCGCAGGGTTTCGCCGCAACCCATGCGGCCGCCGCGCCAATCGATCCGACAGGCGCCGCCGCGCTCGACGGGCTGGGCGAGGCATGGGTGTTTCCGGCGGTCTCCTACAAGCTGCATGCCTGCTGCCACGGCATCCACGCGGCGCTGGAGGCGCTGCGCGTGCTGATCGCGGATGGCATCGAACCGGCGGCGGTCGAGGCGGTCGAGCTCACCGTAAACCCATGCTGGCAGACTGTCTGCGCCAAGCCCGATCCCAAGACCGGGCTCGAGGCGAAGTTCAGCTATGCCCAGGCCGTCGCCATGGCGCTGAGCGGGATCGACACGGCGGCGCTGGCCAGCTTCAGCGATGTGCTGTGCGCGCGCCCCGATCTCGTCGCGCTCCGCAGCCGGGTCGGCGTCGGCTATGACGCTTCAATCGCCGACACGGCCGCGCGCGTCGTGCTGCGCATGGCGGGCGGGCGCGTGGCCGAGGCCAGCCACGATCTGCGCGACCCCGAACCCGTCGACCAGATCAGCCAGCGCGTCAGGGCGAAGGCGCGCACGCTGATCGGCGAGGAGGCCGAAGCGTCGATCTGGGCCGCGCTGTCGAAGGCCGCGGCGGATGAGGCGGTCACCGGCTTCGCGGGGCTGCTGGCGTGCAAGCGGCCGCGCCCCGGCCGCATGTCGGCCTGAGCCAGTCGGACGCGCGGCGATGGCCATGGCGGACCCCGGTCGAGCGCGTCCTGCGCGCCGATGGCAGGCAGACTGCGACACCAGCGTCGGCCGACGTGGCGCCCGGGACGCAGCGTGACGCTGGCGGGCCGGCGCCTGCTGGCGACACGGGGTGCGATCTGGCAGGTTGTAATGGGTGGGATTGCTCGCGGCGGGCGTAAAGCGCCGGACGTCGAGGAGAGGGCGAACGCGATGACGATGAGGATGCTTGGAGTTCTGGCAGGCGGCCTGCTGGCCGCCGGCCTGTCGACGGGGTCTGCGCTTGGCGAGGATGAGAGCCGGCTGGAGCGCGCCGGAGAGAACTGCAAGGAGATGCTACGGCAGACCTTTTCTCTGAAGGAGGATACCGAGATCGAGATCTCCGGGACCTCGCAGCGCTCCCGCGATCGCACCTTCATGACAGCGACGATCGACGTGCCGGGCGCGGGGCCGCAGCAGATCCGCTGCCAGCTGCGCGACCGTGGCGACGGCATCCGGCGGCTCAGGGTGCTGGATGAGAGCGATACGAGCGCCGCGAACAACAATGGGTGGGGCAGCGTCGACGATCTTGCGCGCCGGGCTGCGGTCGCTGCCGCCGCTCAGGCCGAGGCCGAAGCACTCGCCGCCGAAGCCGAGGCGGCTGAGACGGCCACGGCGGACGGTGCCGGCGACGACCAGACAGCCACCGACGATGATGCGACCGCCGACAGCGGAACGGGCGCCGCCGGCGCCGCCGGTACGGGTACTGGCACCGCCGGGGACGACGCGGAAACGGCCGACAGTGGCGATGCTGGCGGCGATGCTGGCGGCGATGACGGCACGGGTGCTGAGGAGACCGCCGAGGCCGATGCCGAGGAGGAAGAGGCGCCCAGCGGGCCGGTGTTCAAGCGGGTCAACTGACGCCCGTCACGATCCCCGCTCGACCTTTCAGCCAACGACGCACCCGCCTCGCCAAAGGCGCGGGCGATGGGTGTGCCGCCTAGGCAGATCGTGTGATCGCCACCGGTCTGTGCTTTACCCTTGACCAAGGATACCGCGCGTATCGTCGCCGCCGGGCAGACGGGGGCGCGGATGGCGGATGACGACGGCAAGGGCAACGGCGCAGAGGTCGATCTTTCGCTTCTTTCGCTGCTGGGCCCCTTCAACGACGCGATCAAGAAGCTGGTCGAACAGGCCGATGCGTCCGAGCGTCAGGCCAGGTCGGCCGTGACGGTCGAGACCGGGCGCGGCCCGATGACTGCCGAGACCGAGATCCGCATCCGCGTGGGCCTGGCGGGCACGCATGCGGCCGATGGCACCTCCAGCGCCGGCAGTCGGGCCAGCGCCCGGTCGCAGCGTGCAGGGCGAAAGCCGGCCGCGCGCAAACCGAAGCCCGCCCGACCAAGCGCCAAGCCGGCGAAGACCGCCAGGCCCGAGCCGCGAAAGGCATCCCGGCCCGCGGCGGTGCCGAGCCACGAGATGATTGAGGATGGCGATCAGATCATCGTCACGGCCGAGGCGCCGGGCGCGGACCCCGCAGGCGTCTCGATCTCGGTCGAGGACGGGCGGTTGCAGCTGCAGGCATCGGGTGCGCGCACCTTCGCCCTGTCGCTCGATCTGCCCGCCGAGGTCGAGCCGTCCAGCCTGGTCTGGTCCTGCGAACACGGCCTGATCGACGTGACGCTGACGCGTCGCGCCACCGACATCGCCGCAGGATGAGCGGCGGCGACAGCGGGCCCGGCGCATCGGCACAGGACCAGGGGGCGGCAACACCGCCTTCCCAGTCGCCGACGGTCAACGTCGCCCTGGTGATCGGGTCGCTCGAGGGCGCCCATGCCGATGCCGGTATCGCACGCCTGCCGGGTACGGCGATGAAAACGCTCGGCATCCGGTCGGGTGCGCTACTGGCGCTGTACCCGCCTGATGACGGGGATGCGACGCCACTGCTCTGCCTACGGGCACTGCGCGGTCCGGCGGGCGTCGACATCGCGATCGACGACGCGGCGCGGCACAGTGCCGGGCTGGCGCTGGGTGATCCTGTCGGTGTCGCACCCGCCGCCTTGCCGGTGGCGGGTAGGGTCGTGCTGGACCTGGTCGAGGGCAGCGGTCCCTTAAACCTCGGCACGGCCGCGCTCGTGGAAGCGCTCTGCGATCGTCCGGTGGTCGCAGGCGAGCGGCTGACGCTGCGCGCAGCGCCAGGCGTCACGCTGTCGGTGACCGACCTCAGCCCCACGGGTGCGGCGCTGATCGCCCGGTCGACGGAGATCGTGCTCGGCCCGTCGCTGAGCGCTGGCGACGAGCCCGCGACGCCCCGCGGTTATGACGGCATCGCCGGCCTGCAAAGCCAGATCCGCCGCGTGCGCGAGATGGTCGAGCTGCCGCAGCGCCGCCCTGACCTTTTCGACGCCTTCGGTCTGACCCCGCCACGCGGCGTTCTGTTCACCGGCCCGCCCGGTACAGGGACGACACTGCTCGCCCGCTGCCTGGCTGAGCAGAGCGGTGCGAAGTTCATCAGCATCAACGCGCCCGAGATCGTGAACAAGTACTCGGGCGAGAGCGAAGCGCGTCTCAGGCGGCTGTTCGACCAGGCGATGGCCGAGGCGCCGTCGATCATCTTCATCGACGAGCTCGACGCGCTGGCACCGCGCCGTGCCGCGCTGTCCGACGATCGCCAGCTGGAGCGCCGTGTCGTGGCCCAACTGCTGACGCTTCTGGACGGGCTGGATGGGCGTGGCGACGTCATCGTGATCGGAGCGACCAACCTGCCTGACACGATCGACCTGGCGCTCCGCCGGCCGGGCCGGTTCGACCGCGAGATCCGCTTCGACGCCCCCGATGCGGCAGCCCGGTCCGAGATCCTGTCGCTGCATCTGGCCGGCGCCCCGCTCGGGCGCGATGTCGACCTGCGCGCTGTCGCTGCACGAGCCGAGGGCTATACAGGCGCCGATCTCGCCGCATTGGCGCGGGAGGCGGCGCTTGCGGCGGCGGTGCGCGCCGATGCCGATCCCGGCGGCGAGGTCGCGATCACCGCACCCGATCTGGCCGCAGGTTTTCGCGAAGTCGGGCCCAGCGTCTTGCGCGACCTCGTCGTCCGGCGCCCACGCACCCGCTTTGCCGATATCGGCGGGCTCCAGGATGCGCGCGATGCGCTGGTCGAGGCTTTCGTCTGGCCACGCGCCCATCCCGAGGCGGCCGCCCGTCTCGGCGTGGAGATCGGCAAGGGCGTGCTGCTCGCCGGGCCGCCGGGGACAGGCAAGACGTTGTTGGCCGAAGCGCTCGCCGGCGAGGTCGAAGCACCCTTCCTGGTCGCGCGCGGCACGCAGCTCCTGTCACGCTATCTGGGCGATGCCGAGCGGGCGATCGCCGATGTGTTCGAGCGGGCGCGGCAGGCGGCGCCGGTGGTCCTGTTCTTCGACGAAATCGATGCGATGGCACCGGCGCGCGACGGCAGCGAACCCGCGATGCAGCGCCTCGTCGCCCAGCTGCTGGTCGAGATCGACGGCATCGCCCGCGGGCGCGGCATCTTCCTGCTGGCCGCGACCAACAGGGTGGAGGCGATCGATCCCGCCCTCCGCCGCCCAGGCCGGTTCGACCGCGTCATCCCGGTAGGTTTGCCCGACCAAGCGGCGCGCGCTCAGATCCTGGAGATGAAGTGCCGCGGTCGCGTGCTGGCCGAGCCGCCCGACTTCCACGCGCTCTCGGCGGCGCTTCAGGGTCGCAGCGGCGCCGAGATCGAGGGCGTCGTCGACCGTGTCGCGCGTCGGGCGCTCCGCCGCGCGGTCGAGCGCGCGCAGGGTCATGCGGCTGCGGTGATGCCCGCCGATTTTGACGCGGTCATTGCCGAAATGGCGGCCGCCGACCCCGGCTCGGCAACGCCCTGAGCACCTCTATATCAAACGGGCGTTTTGGCTGCGGATCGGCGTTGCGCTCGACCCCGTCGGCGGAGCGCTCCCCAGAACAGCGCGAAAGCCTCTCAGCGATGGCGCGCAAGCAACCGAAGCGCTGAGGTCGTGGGAGCGACGAGCGCGAAGTGCCGAGACACGGGTGGGCTGAGCGGGGTGCGCCCCCGGGCGCGCCTCCATTTGCCGAGATGGGCGCCGGTTATCCTAGGTGTGAGACGGCCCATCGATAGCAGGATCAGCCATGCATCCAGGTAACTGAGCCGGACGAGATGGGTCGCCATGAGCAGGCTCGACAGCTCAGTGATGATGATTGCCCGAATGAACCGACGCTCAACGAGCAGAACCACTGCGAGATAGGGCGGCACCGGCATCGCCCGCCAACCCGTCAGCGCCTTTGCGACGCCGGTCGCCAGGCGAACGATCGGTACCATTGGTCCCTCCAACTCGGGGCGCAGCCGCAGATCGGGGCGGGCCCGGGCGAGGCCGACACTGGCGGGTAGAGCCGGCGCGAGCACGCGGCATGCCGCCGCCATGGGCGCCGAAGTGAGCAGGCCGAGACCGGCAACCACACGGGCTGCGGCCTCCAGACCGAGCCAGCGGACGTGCACGTGCGTCTCGACGAAGGGGCCCGTGCGGACCGCTACGAGGGCGTTGCCGGTGGGTCAGCGCACGATGACCGCTGGGATCGACAGCCGCACCTCGACGACGAGCGCCGGGAAGGCCGGCGCGTCGGTCGAGAAGCAGAGCTGTGTCACGCGCACGTCGCAAAGCCCGCGAGCGTCGCGATCTCGGCGATCAGGGCAAGGCTCACCGGATCGCCGAGCAGGCTGGACACCGTCTCTGACGCGGCCGCGATGACCCAGCAGAAGTGCTGGCGCGTCGGAGGGGCGGCGAAGAGAGCGTCAGGATGCCTGTATCACAGCGCGCCCCGCGACGATCGTCGTGGCGACCCTGGGTCGTTCGTGATCGCGGTCGTCGACGACCACCAGATCGGCCCGCATGCCCGGTGCGATCCTGCCGCGGTCGGACAAACCCGCCACGTCGGCGGGGTTTGTCGAGATCAGCGCCCAGGCACTGGGGAGGTCAGTGACCCCGTCGTGCACCAGCCGGAAGGCGGCGAGTAGCGGCGCCGGGTAATAGTAGTCGGAGGCGAGCACGGTGCAGAGCCCTTCGCCGATCGCCGTTGCCGCATCCAGCATCTTGATGTGACTGCCGCCGCGCACGACATTCGGCGCGCCCAAAATAGTTTGCTCGCCGGCCTTGCGCGCGGTCAGCGCGGTCTCGCGGTTCATCGGAAACTCCGACGCCATGGCGCCGAGGGCGCGGAAGTGCCGCCGCTCCTCGGGGCTCCGCTCGTCATGCGCCAGCAGGACGGCGCCGGCGGCGCGGGCGGCTGCGGCGACCCGCTCGACGGCTGCGGGTACGTCGCTGCGCCGCGACCAGACGGCGTGGAGCCGCGCCTCGTAGGCCTCGACCGACAGCCCCGAACGCTCGGCGTTTTGTGGGATCTTGGCCTGGATATGCCCCTTCTCCATGCCGTTTGTCGTGTGGTCGTTGAAGGCCAGGATCGGTGTCTGATCCTGGTCGAGCCAGCCGATCACCGTGTCGATGGCATCTAAGGCGAAGATCTCCCATCGGATGTGCAGCCGGGTATCGCAGCGAAGGCGACTGCGCAGACCCCAGAGCGCCGCTATGACGGCCTTGGCGTTGTCCAGGCTTCGCAGCCCCGGCTCCCATGAAACGGTGACGCCGTGGAAGGCTGTGGTGATCCCGTTCGCCACCAGCTGACGGTCGCTTTCGAGCAGCGCGAGATCGATAGGGAAGGTCGTGCCGGGGCGCGGCATGATCTGCCGTTCGAACGCGTCGCCGTGGATGTCGATGATGCCGGGCAGGACCAGCCGGCCAGATGCGTCGATCCGCCGGGCGCTTGCCGGCGGTGGCCCGTCGAGCACACCCACAATTCGGTCTTCGGCCAGGGCCAAAGCGCCCTTGACCAACCCGTCCGGCGTCAAGATGCGCCCGCCGTCGATCACCGTGGTGACGTCATCTGTGGTGTCGCGCATGACCCGCCCCTCGCTGTAGCCACGGCGTCGTGCGAGTTGGGTATCGCAGCCCTGTCCCGAGCGCTACCACCGAACGAGGTGTCCCGACGCTCCGCCACACCGAAGCGCTGCAGGGCACGGAAAACGTCAAGCACCGGGGCAGCGCGTTTCTTACCTCGCAAGACGATGGCGGTCATGACCATGTCCGCGCGAAGGATCGCGCGATCGCGATCGCCAGCGTCGACGCCAGCGTCCGCAGTTGGGCGGACGAGTGCCCAACTTTCCCTTCGCGACGACCGGGACGGCGCTGGGCTATAACCTGAGCGCGGATCCTGCGGGGATGCCCGAAAAGCCGAACCTCGATCCTGCCAGGGCGCGCGACATGACTGAGCCGTTGGCCCGCGTCAGCGCCGCTTAGCGACATCGCAGAAATGAGCGCACGGAGCCGTTATCTTCGACGGCGTCACTCAACGGATCGTTGGGCTGCACGTCAGCCGCTCGGCCTATCCCGTCTTCGATCCGATCGCGCCGGAGCAGGCTGTTGATAAATGGCTATGGGGCGCAGGGCTCGCGCATCACCAGACCCTCGGACCCCCAATTTCAAGACTGGTGCCCGCGCCAAATGGAGCGTCGCGCCGAAGTCACCGTTGGGGCCTCCGTCCGCCCCGTCGGAGAAACCCCGTGCAATGCGCGGCCGAGACGACGAAGGGGTGCCTCAAGGCTGGGGGTACGCTATTGGCGCGGCCCTTAGCGAAGCGGGGAGGCCGAAGCGCTCGCCATGCGCAAATGGGTCGCCTGGTTCGATACCCGTCGTCTCCTCGTCCGCATCGGCGACGGCCCGCCCGCCGCAACCGATCCCACCACACGCGCCAAGCTGGGACAGGTGGTGCGCCGACGCAGCTGGCGATGATCAACCCGAGCCCTGTGCGGCGGGTCACCTGGTCGACGGGCTTGGCCGGGGCCGAAGCGCCGGTGACCCTCGGCAGTGCGTGTGGGCCAGTAAGGGTCAGGCCCGACAGCCCTTCGTCAGACCTTGAAGGGCAGGGCGACCAGTTCAGCGCGGATAGGCCCTGTCTCGGTCACCACCTCGACCGGGTCGCCGGGTACCGCCTCGACCGAGACCAGCGCATAACCGATCATGCGCTTCAGGCGATAGGACCAGGCTTTGTGGGTCATATGGCCAATGGGTTTCCCGGCGCTGAGGATGGTCAGCCAGATCGAGGGATCGTCCTTCTCCTCGCCGCCCTGCAGCACGATGCCGAGCTGATGGCGCCTGACGCCCTGTGCCTTGATGCGCCGCAGCGCTCTCACGCCGATCACGTCGTCGTCGATCTCCAGATCGACGAACCTGCCCATGCGCACCTCGAAGGGGTTGGTCGTCTCGTCGGTGTCGATGCCCCAGTTCAAGAGACCGCTCTCGGTCCGCTCGGAAGGGTTGGGATAGCCCGGGCCGATATCGAAGGGTCGGCCGGCCTCCTTGACGATTTGCCAGAGCTTGTCGCCCTTCGACCCGTCCATCAGATAGAGTTCAAAGCCGCCCTGTTTGGACCAGCCGGCGCGCGACACCTTCAGCGGGATGCCCTCGATCTCGGCATGGTCGAACCAGAAGTATCTCAGGTCGCGGACCCAGTCGCCGAACAGCGAGGCCACCACGTCCTCGGCCTTCGGGCCCTGGATGGCCAGCGGCGAGACGTCGGGTTCGCTCACCTCGACATCCAGCCCGCGCTCGCCGGCGACGCAGCGCGCCCAGAGCCAGATGTCGGAGTTGCCGATCGAGAGCCAGTAGCAGTCCTCGTCGAGCTTGAGCGCAATGGGGTCGTTGATCAGCGTGCCGCGGTGGTCGCAGATCGCGACGTACTTGCCCTGGTTGACCTGTTGGGTCGAGAGGTCACGCACGCATAGGATCTGGGCTAGCCGCGCGGCGTCGGGGCCTTTGAGCTGCACCTGGCGCTGTACGGCGACGTCCCACATCGAGACCCCGTTGATCAGGCGCCAGTACTCCGCCTCGCGGTTGCCGTAGCCGCGCGGGATCAGCATGCGGTTGTAGGTCAGCAGGGCCTCGGCCCCTTCGGCCATCGTCGACTTGTAGAAGGGCGATTTCCGAAGCCGCCCCGCCGCCTGGATCTCCGCCACCTCGACACCCTTCGCGAACCGCCACGAGAACACTGGCCTCGGTAGCACCGAATGCGCATGCCGACACGGATCATCTGCGCCGCGCCACGTAGGAAAGGTCCCTTTCCCGTGGCGTCTCGGATGGGACGAGGATCAGGAGAGCGTCGGCCGGAAGGCCCAGGCCCAAAGCAGCGCCCGGCGCTAGGATCAGCCGCTCGGATCAGCGCGCCGACCGTGGGCCGGGGTCGGCGGCGGAAAGGCCACGCTCGATCACCGCCTCGCGCGCCGGGATCGCATTTGAGATCTGGGCTGTGCAGCGTCCGCGATCATCGGACCTGCTGAGGAGCCTGCGCCGACGGCGGTCTGCCCCGGAACGGCAACACCTCACAGTGGGAATGCCGCGATGCGGCGACCGGCCCGGTGGAGCGCCACGCGCTGGCGCGAACACCGCGGGCTGACGGGCCCCGGTCGCCCCACGCCGATACCGTCCATTCAACGCCATCCAGCGTCCACTATATCGGCGGAATTCCAACGCGATCGGGCGTTCTGCGGGCGCATTTTTGCGCTGTGGAAGATTGAGGTCTTGACGGTCTTTTCCCGCCAAATGAGCGTTTGGAGCAGGGAGCGATCAGCCGCCGCCAACACGCCTCCACCAGGTTCGTTAAGCGGAGGCGTGCACAATGCATTGGAAATCGGCGTCTGCAGTGCTGCCCGTCCGTGGTGCCGATGGCCTGTCGCCGGCGGACGGCTCGGCGGCTTCCCGCAACCTCGAAACGATGTATCTGCATCACCACGACTGGCTCATCGGCTGGCTCGTCAGGCGGCTTGGCTGCAGCGAAACCGCTGCCGATCTCGCGCAGGACACCTTCCTCCGCCTTCTTCAGCACGCACCGCCGTCCGCTCTGCGAGAACCCCGCGCGTATCTCAGCACGGTGGCGAAGGGGTTGACGATTGATTGGATCCGCCGCGCCGATCTGCAGCGTCGGTATCTCGATCATCTTGCGCGTCAGGCGCCCGCGCATCAGCCCTCGGAGGAAGAGAGGCTGATGCTGCTCGATCTGATCGTGCAGATCGATGACATGCTCGACAGGCTGAAGCCGCGCGCCAAGACGGCGCTGATGATGAGCAGGCTGGAGCGGCTGCCCTATCCCGAGATCGCGAAAGCGCTCGACGTCTCGGTCAGCACGGTCGAAAAGGACATCGCCCTGGCGCTGAAGCACTGCTACCGGCTGCGCTATCAGGATCTGCTTTAGGCGTCCTGGCGCGCGCGCGGCCGCCTGCGCGCATTGCGTCGCCGGGCAGGGCGGCCCGGCGGATGACGGCCCGTGGCGGTCGAACGGAGGCGACGCCATGGGGGATGTGCCCGAAAAGGTCATCGACGAAGCCATCGGCTGGATCGTGAAGCTCGGCTCGGCCGAGGCGACGGATGCCGATCTTGCGGCCTGTAACCGGTGGCGGCGCGCCCGGCCGGAACACGACGAGGCCTGGCGCCGCCTCGCATCGATCGAACACCGTTTCGACCAGGCTGCGGCATTGGATGGGCGCGGTGCCCGCCTGGCGCTGGAGGCGGAACGGGACGCGGCCAAGCGCCGGACGCTCAAGTTCCTGCTGCTCGCCGGCGCCGGTACGGGCCTCGGTCTCGGGGCGACGCAGACCCCGGCGTTTCGACGCATGCTCGCCGATGAAGCGACCGCGCCGGGTGAGAGGAGGGAGGTCCGCCTCGCCGGTGGCGACCATCTGCTGATGAACACCGACACGGCGCTGGATCTCGACCGGCCCGCAGCCGAGATCACCCTGCGGCGGGGCGAGATCTATGCCGCGTTGACGGACGGCCGGTCCGGCGGCGCGACCATCACGACGCGACACGGGCGGTTCGGGGCGCGCGACGCCCGCTTCGCGCTGCGCGACATCGGTGGTCTGACGCGACTGGTCGTGGCGGAAGGATCGGTCGCTGCCTCGACGCTGG
>JBCCSW010000027.1:0-18953 GCA_039199465.1 Pseudomonadota bacterium | reverse complement strand
CGGCGCGCCACAGGAACGGCACGGCCGCGACCAGGAAGGCGGCCTCGTAGAACAGCGCACGGTGCGGGATCAGCGGAATCATGATCAGGCTGAGCGCGATCACCGCGGGCACCAGACCCTCGGGTGCGCGGCCGCCATGGCGCGTCGACGCCAGCGCATGCCAGCCGAGCGCCGCGATCCCCGCCCCGGTCAGCGCCAGCGCCGCATGCAGTCCAAGCGCTGCCTCGTCGGCAAGGCCGAGGCCCCGGGCATAGGCATAGGGCGTGATGAAGAGGTCGAGATAGCCGTAGGCGGCGACGGCGCCCTGATAGTCCGCGCCGCTTCGGATGCCGCTGTCGTGCTGGCCGATCGCCGCCACGAAAGCGCCCCAGTAGTCGAGGCCGCTGACCAGTGTCGCGAGCCCCGCAAAAAGCACAGTGCCGAGCGCCGCGGCGACCACCGTACGCGGCGTGCGCGCGGCCACGGCGGCAATCGCCAGCATCACGCCAAGCTGCGGCTTCAACGCCATCAGCGCCATCATCGCGCCCGAACGCACCTCGCGCCCTGCCGCCAGCGCGGTCAGCGCGGCCGTGGCGATCGCCGCGGTGATAAGGCCATTGTTGCCGAGCATGATGCCCGCCAGCACCGTCGGCGAGGCGATGACCAGCATCACGCCGCCGGGCAGACCGGCCACCGCGCTCCGCAAAGCCCCCGTGAAGACCGCCAGCGATAGCGCGGAATAGAGGGCGTAGGCTGGCGAGAACGCCAACGCGCCGAACGGCGCCGTGATCGCAGCCCAGGTCGGCGGGTAGAGCCAGAGCGGCGCCCAAGCATAGCTCGCCGTCGAGGGGAGCTGCCAGAGCGGGGCCATCGCTTCGGCATCGAAGGCCCGCGCGCCGTCACCCGCAAGCGTGAGCTTGGCGACCTGCCAGAACACCCCGAAATCCGACGGCCACGCGTCGAGATGCGCCTGGCTGCGATTGATCAACAGCGCGATGCCGGCACACCAGAGCGCCGCCAGCACGAGGTTCAGCACCCCCAGACCCGTCACTACCCGACCGAGGTTCTTCATGCTGTCGCGGCATGGCACAGCGTCAGGGCGGAATGAAGGCGTCGGCGCGGTGCCTTGCGGTGCGCCGGATGTGAGGGCACCGCCCGGCAGAAGGTCTTCAGATCGCGCCATGCCCTGCGCGCCCGGTCCTCATGTCGTCCAGGATGTTGAGAAGACGCCCGGCAAGCCTGCCTTCGCCGCAGGCATCCAGCAGCTTGTGGCTGCCTCGAAGGATGTCCGTGATCATCTGAATGCGCGTCACGAAAGGCGCGTTCTTCGGCAGATCCCGGTACTCCGCATGACGCAGAGCGAGCTCGCCCGCTCGGGTTTCCGTCTCCGCCCCATCAGCGTCAGTTGGCCGAATCCTGGTCCATCGCCACGCGTAGGACAGGCGCCCGATGCTATCGTGTCCGTCCTCTTCTGAACCTGACCGCGCGTCGGCTTCCTTCAGCTCAAGGCCAGTGGCCTCGGCCAGCGCCGTGGCGATGAGGTCGACCCCGTGTCGCAGGCTGGTCAGATTGGCGTCGAGCTGCCCGACCGCCAGGACAGCGCCCGCTTCGGCCAGGATCACCTCGGCCAGGATTGCATCGCCGGCCTCGTTCGACCGACCCCGCCGCGTTTCCGCGACCAGCGCATTGAGTGCCTCTGCAGCGATCGCGGCCATGGCGCCAAGCTCCTGTTGCCGGGCCAGTCCGACGCGCGCCTCGTTGAGCAGCAGCCGACGGCGGCAGCGGTCGGCGGTCTCGCCATCGTCGGTCAGGCTCACTGAGGTTTCGAGGTGATCGATCGCGCGATGCAGCGGTGCGCGCTGTGAACTCGCCCCGGCCACCCGCGAGGTCGTGAGGTCGATCTCGGCCAATATCTCATGCTGCCTCGCGGCCGTCTCGCGGGCCGTGTCGGCGATGTTCTCCGGATCGTCCGGGTCCCAGTGTTCGGTCAGCGCCTTGCGCAGCGCCTTGCGCGCGGTCTGGAGAAAGTAGTTGAGAAAGTAGATGCGCGACCTGCGCTGGACCCTGTCCGCATCGTCGTCGACCGCAAGGGATTGCTCGTACCTGAAGTGAAGGATGGACGCCTCGCCGGCACGAAGGACCGCCTGGTGGTGCGAGGGATGGGCGTCCTGCTCTCGCAACAGCCGGTTGGCCTCGAGCAGCGTCTGCACCGCGTCCAGCGACGCGGCATGGCGCTCCGCAGCGGCCTCCGACGACGGGCCCCGGGCACCGAGCGCGATCGCCCGGTCCAGCTGCGCTTCGCCCAGGATCAGCGTCATCAGCGCGAAGCCGACGGTTCCCGGGATCTCACCGTCAAGAGCGCGCTGGCGGCGCTCCACCCGGCGCAGCGTGGCGGTGATGGGATCGATGGTCGCGCGGGACAGATCTGCGCCGCTCAGATCGAACGCGTCCAGGTCCTCGTCGGTCAGATCTGCGGCACGGAAGTCGGCGCCGCGATAGAAGGTCTTCGGGTCATAGCCTGCGATGCGGGCGAGTTCGGTGAGATCGGAGGTCGGTGCGGACAGGATCTGCAGCGCCTTCGCCGTCCAGTGATCGCCCTCGCTCGCCATGACCGCCCGCCGCTGCGCCTGCTCAGACCGCGTCGGCGATCACATTGGCGAGCGTGACATCGCCGTAGGGATCGGACAGGTCGCCGAAGCTCAGACCTTCCTCGGCGAGGCGCGAGCGGATGTAGCATTCGGCCGCGGCGAGGCGCTTGTCGAAGCCCGCCAGGCGCTTCAGCCGCTCCCAGGCATCGCTGTCCTTAACCTCCAGGTCGGTGATCATCATGTCCTCGCGCTTGCAGCGGACCTCGACCTGAATGGTGGGCGGGATGCCGCGGCTGCGGTCCTGGCGCAGGTCCCGTAGTTTCAGGCGCGGGCTCGCCGCCGCGTCCCAGCCGCGCCCTTCGAGATGGGGGCCGTCACCGGACTCCATCGTCCATCGGTAGAGCCCCTCGGGCGTCTTGGACTGCGTCACCATCACCAGCTTGACCTGCCGGCTGCTCTCGCGGGTCGAGACGGCGCTAGACGCGGTCGCGCCGCTTGCGCCGAGATCGAAGCCTGCCGTCAGCCCGTCGGGCTTGATCGACAGCTGGCCGCCGGCCTCGGCCGCGCTGTCGAGCCGGCGCTCGATCGTCGTCGTCTCGCGGATCTCGGCGACGGTGGCATCGCGCGCCACGCTGTCGGGCTGCACCCGGACAGATGTTTCGGTCTCGGGGATCACCACAACGACCTCGGCCCGGCGGAGCGCGAGGCGGAAGCGGACGGGCGAGGCGCTTTCGCCACCGACACGCGCGGTTTGGAACACCACGTCGGCGTGCAGATCGGCAAGCGCGCAGTCCGCGCCGAAACTGCTGTGCCAGGCATCGACCGAAACGACGTCGGCAAAGATCCGCGCCCGGTTCGAGTTGTGCATGGCTCAGCCTCCGCGGTCGTGTCGAGACGTGAGGAGGCTAGCATCGAGACGCCGAGCCCGCCACGCGCGCCAAGCCGACAGGGTTGCGCAAGGGCGCCAGCGCGCCTATACGCCCGCCCACATATCACAGGCGAGGGCGGGCGCGTTGGGGAGACATCCCGATGCGTCCACCGGTTCGGGACCCGACAACATTGGGTCCCGTGATCCCCCGCCGAGGCAGAAACCGGGAAGGACACGATACATGGCGCTGCCAGAGTTCTCTCTGCGCCAGCTTCTGGAAGCTGGCGTTCACTTCGGCCACCAGACCCATCGATGGAACCCGCGCATGGCGCAGTTCATCTATGGGGAACGGAACGGCATCCACATCATCGATCTCACGCAGACGGTCCCGATGCTCGACGCCGCACTCAATGCGATGCGCGAGACGGTGGGCCGTGGCGGGCGCATCCTGTTCGTCGGCACCAAGCGCGCGGCGCAGCAGCCGCTGGCCGACGCGGCCCAGCGCTCGGCCCAGTACTTCATGAACCACCGCTGGCTGGGCGGCACGCTGACCAACTGGAAGACGGTGTCGAACTCGATCAATCGCCTGCGCGATCTGGATGATCAGCTCGACGGCGGTGCTGCGGGCTTCACCAAGCGCGAGCGGCTGGGCCTGGAGCGCGAGCGCAACAAGCTGACGCTGAGCCTGGGCGGGATCCGCGAGCTCGGCGGCCTGCCCGACATGCTGTTCGTGATCGACACCAACAAGGAGAGCCTGGCGATCGCCGAGGCCAAGAAGCTTGGCATCCCTGTCGTGGCGATCCTGGACACAAACTGTGACCCGGACGGTGTGAGCTTCCCGATCCCGGGCAATGACGACGCGAGCCGGGCCATCGCGCTCTATTGCGACCTTGCGGCGCGCGCGGCGATCGACGGCATGGCCAGCCAGATGGGCGAGGCCGGCTTCGATATCGGCGCGATGGAGGATGCCCCGGTCGAGGAACTGCCGCCTGAGGGCGCGCCCACCGAGGCGCCCGCCGAAGCGGCCCAGGGGTGACGATGGGGTGACGGCGGGTCGGCTGCACGGGTGATTGCAGGTCGAGTTCCAGCGGGCCCTGGCGGCGTCGTTGGCGAGGTTTCGCCGGGGCGGCGCGGGGGGCATCGCGAGGTGGATCCGCATCGCGACTGCGCCTAGATCCCGGCCACGCCGCCCTGACAACCGCACTCCGGCCGGCGTGGCCGATGCGTCGCGCCACTGTCACGAAGATCGTTTACGCGCGGCGGCACCTGCGAGGGGCAGGGCGCCTGCCGCCAGACCAATGGAGACGAAGATGGCGATCACCGCGAGCCTGGTGAAGGAACTCCGCGAGAAGACAGGCGTCGGGATGATGGACGCCAAGAAGGCGCTGGTCGAGAACGATGGCGACATGGAGCAGGCGGTGGACTGGCTGCGCCAAAAGGGCCTTGCCAAGGCTGCCAAGAAGTCGGGCCGCACGGCGGCCGAGGGCCTGGTCGCGGTCGCCGTCGACGGGGCCAAGGGCGTGGCCGTCGAGGTCAATTCCGAGACCGACTTCGTCGCCCGCAACGCCGAGTTCCAGGCGATGGTGGCCGAGATCGCGAAGATCGCGCTGACGGTCGACGACATCGAGGCGCTGAAGGCGGCGCCGATGGCCGGCAAGACCGTCGCCGAGGTCGTCACCGACAAGGTCGCCACCATCGGCGAGAACATGACGCTGCGCCGGATGGAGAGCGCCACGGGCGACGTGGTGGCGTCCTATGTCCACAACGCCGTGGTCGATGGCATGGGCAGGATCGGCGTGCTGATCGCGCTGAAGGGCGGCGACGCCGACAAGGCCGCTGCGGTCGGTCGGCAGGTCGCGATGCATGTCGCGGCCACCAATCCCGCGGCGCTGGATGTCGCCGATCTCGATCCCGAACTGGTCGAGCGCGAGAAGAACGTACTGACCGAGCAGGCGCGTGCCTCGGGCAAGCCCGACAACGTCATCGAGAAGATGATCGTCGGACGGATGAACAAGTTCTACCAGGAGGTCTGCCTGCTGAAGCAGGCCTTCGTCATCAATCCCGACCTGAGTGTCGAGAAGGCGGTGGCCGAGGCCTCGCCTGGCACCACGGTCGTCGATTTCGTGCGCCTGGAAGTCGGCGAGGGAATCGAGAAGGAGGAAGAGGACTTCGCGGCCGAGGTGTCGAAGGCGCTCGGCGGCTGATCGACCCGCGACGTCCGGCCGGCAACGGCCGTCGGGCATGCCGGCGGCCGTCTTGCGTCAGGCGAGTTTCCTGTTGGTCGCCTCGATCCTGAGCGCGAGCACCTGGCAGAGCTGCAGCGCCAGCGCGGGAAACTCGGCCAGCAATTCAAGCAGCACCTCGCCCTCGACGCGCAGCAGCTTCAGCCGGCCCTTCGCCGCGACCGCGGTCGAGCGCCGCGCGCCGGTCAGGACGGCCATCTCGCCCACCACCTCGCCCGAGCCGAGCGTCGCGATCACCGTGTCGCCCTCGGGCGTCGGCAGGATGATCTGAGCGCTGCCCTCCAGCACGATGACGACATAGGGGCCAGGGTCGTCCTTCTCCCACAGCCGCTCGCCATCGTCATAGGTCAGCGGCCGGCCCGAGAGGGCGACCACGCGCAGCCGCGTCTCGTCCAGGCTGCGAAAAAGCGGCATAGAGCGCAACACCGCCACTGTGTCGTTCAGGCTCATTCGCCCATTCTCCCGGCGCGCGGCTCTGCGGTCTTCTCCACCGGTGTCGCCGACCCGTGGACGATGACGGCGCCATGCTCCTCGATTTCGACGACAATGTCAGCGCCCGCAGCCGCAGCCTCGTTCTGCGCCACATGCATGACGATCGCCTCGGGCAGCGCGTCGCGGATCGCGGCATGCAACGCCCGGTCGGCCGCGGTTGCGCCATCGGCCAGCCCTTCGATGCCGATCAGCCTGGGCCGTGTCAGCAAAGCACGCACCAGACCGAGGCGGCGCTGGCTGATCAGATCTAGGCCCGCCTCGGCGATCGGCGTCTCCAGCGCGACGCCGAGGACCGCGTTGCCGTGGCCCGATGCCTGGATGGCCGCACGAAGGGCGGCGTCGAGCCGGCTCCACGCCTGTTGGCGGTCCTGGCGCCGCGGCGCTGCGAGGAGCGTGTCGGCGATACTGCGCGAGGGCGCGATGCCGGCCGCATCCAGCGGAAAGAGCGCCGCACAGGCCCGCGCGGCAGGCAGCGCCTTGCGGCGCGCGGCGATGATCCGCGCCGAGAGCGCGTCGTCGACGATGTCGAGCTGATCGCGCGCCGCCACGAAACCGGCCGCGAGCGCCGCGAGGCGCTGCCGGTCGGCCTTGCGCGGGCGTGGGCCGAGCCGGGCGAGCCCCGCGGCCTCGGCCACGTCTTGGCGGGTGAAGGCGCACAGTCGGTCGAGCACGGGCGATGCGGGACCCAGCGTCTCGGCCAGTTCGACCAAGGCGCGGGCGATGCCGCGCCCGGCTTCCTCAAGCACGCTGCGGCCGCCACTCTCCTCCAGGATGCGGGCGATCTCGGGCTCGGCGAGTGCGCGGGCGCCGTCGCGGCCGTCCCCGAGACCCTCGCGCGGGGCCGCGAAGAGCAGGTTTTCGAGAAGGCTCGCGTTGCGGTTCACGCGGTCATCGGCCCAGGGCTCGATCAACCCGGCGAACTGCCGCGCCGCATCGGCCACGTCCGCGCGCATGGCGTCGATGGATGGGGCAAGGCGCGCCGCGTCCCGCCGCCCGACATGGCGGTTCAGCGCGACCGACCAGAACGCATCCTGCAGCCCGGTCGCCGCGGCGAGGGCCAGTAGCCGCGCGTCCATCGCCGCTGCGTCCGGAACGCCGGCTGTGCGGTAGTCGGTCCAGTCGCCGGCCGGGTCTTCCGGCGTGTTGCCGGTCAGCAGCGCTTCGGTCCGCCGCGCCAACGCCGCAGGGTCGTTTCCGACGTCTTCAGGCCGCCGGCGCATCAGGGCGTAGGTCGCATTGGCGCGCAGGCTGCCGGCGATCAGCGCCGGCGAGGGGCCGGCGAAGGCGATCTCGCGGGCAATCACCGCCTCCGCCGCCCCGGAGAGATCGATGCCGGCGAGCCGCACGATGCCCCCGGCGGGCGCCTCGATCCCCACTCCGACGCGGACGACGGTCGCCGCCGCACCCGGCGGGCCGCCGAGCACGGCGACCCGGCTGCCGGGCTGGACCACCAGATCGGCCAGCTTCAGCGTCGTCCGGTCGACGGAGATCGAGACACCCGTCAGCGCCAACGGGCCGGCTGGAGTACGCTCGGCGCCAGGCGCGGCGACCTCGACCGGGGGTGGTGCGAGATCGTCCTGGCCGAGACCCTCGATCAGCATGGTGAACCGGCTCGCGAAGTCGATCCAGCGCTGCGCATAGGCAAGCAGCGCCTTCCAGGGCGGCGTCAGGTCCTTGTAGGCGGCGAGCACGGCCACCAGCGCGCCGAAGTCCAGATCGCCCAGGATGACCAGGGTGCCGCCGATCGAGAAGAACAGGAACGGCGTCAGCTGCGTCAGGACGTTGTTGATCCACTTGATGGTGAATTTGCGCTCGTAGATCGCCCGCCTGATGCCCGTCACGCGGTGGAGCAGCCCGGACACTTGCGCCAGATGCCAGCCGGTCGTGCCATTCAGCCGCATGTCCGGGATCGTGATGATCCCCTCGCCCAGCCGATCGGCCAGCGCGCGGGCCGTCGCCAGCCGCTCGCGGTTGAGCGCTATGATCTTGCGCTGCAGCAGGGGCACGACGATCGCCTGCGCCGGGTAGAGCGCGATGGCGGCCAGACCCAGCCAGACATCCTGCACAAAGATGAAGGTCAGCAGGACCAGCAGCTGCCCGCCCTGAAAGACCGGCGTCACGAACAGCTCGCCCATGAAGCCGCCGAGCTGCTCGGCCTCGCCCATGATCGCCTGCACGCTTTCGCGCGGACGCAGGCCCGACAGGCGGCGCGCGGGCGTGCGCAACAGCGTCTCGAACATCGCGTAGCGCAGCCGACGGAGCAGCCGTTCGGCCAGCATGCCGATGCCGACATTGATCAACCACTTGAGCCCGTTGATCAAAACCACGAGGCCGAGGAACGCGCCCGAGAGCGTCATCAGGAAGGGGATCTGTTCCAGCTCCACGCCGAGCACGTCGCGCGTGCCCGGCCCGCCATTGATCGCTTCGTTCACGATGATCTTGGGGATTTCGAGCGACGCGTAGATCAGCGGGAAACTGAGGACGCTGAGCCCGAGCAGCACGACGTGGCGTCCCCTGGCGTGACGCCAGCCGAAGGCGGTGAGCGAACGCTCGAGCGGTGGTACGGACGCAGTCATACTGCTGTGACAGGGGCCCTGGGCTGGCCCGCTGTCAATGACCGAGGTCACTCTCAACATGCAACCAAGCGACGCCCTGCGGGGTCAGCCGCCGCGCTTGCCTGGCGATGTTGCAGCTGCGCACTTGTCCGTCCCCGACCTTTGACACATGGTCCGGCCGCAGGCGGCAGGGAGGTGAGTCCATGGCATCGGCCGAGGCGACGAGCGCACCCAGCCCCGTTTTCCGCCGCGTCCTGCTGAAGCTCTCGGGCGAGGCGCTGCTCGGCACGCAGGGCTTCGGCCTGCACCCGCCGACGCTGTCCCGGATCGCTGGCGAAGTCGCGCGTGCCCATGGCGAGGGCTTCGAGATCTGTCTCGTGATCGGCGGCGGCAACATCTTCCGCGGCCTGTCGGGTGCGGCGCAGGGCATGGATCGGGCGCAGGCCGACTACATGGGCATGCTGGCGACGGTGATGAACGCGCTCGGGATGCAGTCGGCGCTGGAGACGGTGGGCGTGCCGACCCGCGTGCTCTCCGCGATCCCCATGGACACGGTCTGCGAGCCCTATATCCGCCGCCGCGCCATCCGCCACCTGGAGAAGGGCCGCGTCGTTATCTTCGCCGCCGGCACCGGCAACCCGTATTTCACCACCGACACCGCCGCCACGCTTCGGGCCATGGAGATGCATTGCGATGCCATCTTCAAGGGCACCGGCGTCGACGGGGTCTATGATAGCGACCCCAAGACCAACCCGGATGCCAAGCGCTATGATCGGGTAAGCTACGACACGGTGCTGACCGACAACTTGAAGGTCATGGACGCCTCGGCCATCGCACTGGCGCGCGACAACGGGCTGCCGATCGTCGTCTTCCCCCTGGGGGAGGAGGGCGCGATGACAGGCGTCCTCTACGGTCGTGGCCGGTTCTCGACCGTCGGTCCCTGACCGCGCCCGAACCGCCCCTGGGTCGCCACCTATCGCCCCCGGTGCTACCCCACTTGCCCCCGGGCTGGACTGGCGGACCCGCGACGCCATCCGCAGGACTAGGGGCGCCGTTGCAGTAGCGTCTCTCGCCGATACGGGGTATCGAGCCAGCATGACACGCGCCGCCCGAACGAGCGCCTGAGACAACGACGGAACCACGAGCATGGCCGACGATATCCCAGAGCCCGATCTCGACGATCTGACCCGCCGCATGGAGGGCGCGCTGGGCGCGCTGAAGGGCGATTTCGCCTCGCTCCGCACCGGGCGCGCCTCGGCCAGCATGCTGGATGCGATCCAGGTCGAAGCCTACGGTCAGATGACGCCGATCAATCAGATCGGCACCGTCAACGTGCCCGAGCCGCGGATGGTCACCCTCAATGTTTGGGACAAGACGCTGGTCGGCAAGGTGGAGAAGGCGATCCGAACCTCTGGCCTCGGCCTAAACCCGGTCACCGACGGCCAGACGCTGCGCCTGCCGATCCCCGAGCTGAACGAGGAGCGGCGGCGCGAGTTGGCCAAGTTCGCCGGTCAGTATGCCGAGAAGGCCCGCGTCGCCATCCGCAACCTGCGTCGCGATGGCATGGACCAGGTGAAAAAGGCGAAAACCGCCGGCATGTCCGAGGATGACCAGAAGTTGTGGACGGACGAGATTCAGGCCGCAACTGATGCCGCCATCAAGAAAGTTGACGCTGCGCTAGACACCAAGCAGGCGGAAATCATGCAGGTGTGATAAACGCAAGCGGCCACAAAGAAGACGAATTGATCCGCGAGCTTACGCCGCGTCGATTAGGGCGGCACCGACGGATTGGGGAGCGAACCGGGGGAGGGGAACGACGTGACGCACGCGCTGCACGTTGAAGTTGCACCGGGACGCTAAGAGGGGCTTTGGGGATGAACAGCGGCGAAACGCAGCCGGAGGTGGCGGAGGATCCCGCGGCCGACCGACCGTCGACGGTGCCCGGGCACGTCGCCTTCATCATGGACGGCAACGGCCGCTGGGCGCAGCGCCAGGGCATGCCCCGCAAGGCCGGCCATGTCCAAGGCGTCGAGCGGCTGCGCGAGATCACCAAAGCCTCGTACCAGTGGGGCGTGCCGGTGATGACGTGCTTCGCGTTCTCGACCGAGAACTGGAACCGCCCCGCCTATGAGGTGCAGGTGCTGATGCAGCTCTTCCGGCGCTACATGCTGCGCGGCGTCGACGAGCTCGACGGCCGCGACGTGCGCGTGCGCATGATCGGTGAGCGCCACCGCCTGCCCGAGGATCTGCAGCGCCTCGTGGCCCAGGCCGAAGAGCGCACGGCCGGGAACAGTCGGATGACGATCCAGGTCGCGGTCTCGTATGGTGCGCGCGCCGAAATGGCGGACACTGTGCGCCGCCTTGCCGCCGAGGCCGCGGCAGGGCGGCTGGACCCCGAGGCGATCGACGAGGCCACCATCTCGGGCAGCCTCTGGACCGGTGGGCTGCCCGATCCCGATCTCGTGATCCGTACCTCGGGCGAGATGCGCGTCTCCAACTTCCTGCTCTGGCAGGCGGCCTATGCCGAATACGCCTTCGTCGAGGAGTGCTGGCCCGATTTCACGCGCGAGCGCTATCGCGCGGTCTTGGAGAACTTCGCCGGGCGCGATCGTCGCTATGGTGGCCTGAAGGGCGGGCAGGCCGCGCCGGCGCGCGGCTGAACGCGTCGCGGGTCTGGTGGGCCGCTTGCCAGGCTGGCGGGATCGGGGCAGGAAGCCGAGGGCGCTGAAGCCCTGACCCCTCGCCTAGTCGGGAGAGAGCCGTGGCCGAGCCGATCGAGCGCGCCGCAGGATCGGTCGACCGGATCGACGGCGTCGTCACGGTGGCCGCGGTCTTCTCGGCCTGGTTCTCGTGCGCATGAGCGGGTCACGATGAACGGCATCGCCAGGCGCTTTTCGGATCTTGGACCCCGCGTCGTCACCGCGGCGATCCTCGCCCCGATCGCGCTCGGCTGTCTCTATGCCGGCGGCTTCCTGATGTCGCTGATGGTCTGCGTGCTGGCCACGCTGCTGGCGCGCGAATGGCGGGCCGTCACGGCCCATGCCGGCGCCAATGTGCAGGGCCAGGACGGGACGTATATGATGGCCGCCGCGCTCGGCGTGCTGCTGGGGCGCGAGGGCGTGCCGGGCGTCGGCCTCGCCGCGCTGGTCGTGCTGCTGGCCGTGGCTGCCAGCCTCGACCTGATGCATGGCAGACGGCGTGCAGCGCTCTGGGGCGCGCCGGGCGTGCTGCTGATCGGCACCGGCTGCATCGCCTTCCAGTGGCTGCGCGAGACCGACCCGTTCGGGCCGGCAGCGGCCTTCTGGATCGTACTGGTCGTCGTCGCGACCGATGTCGGTGGCTACTTCGCGGGGCGCCTGATCGGCGGGCCGAAGCTCTGGCCCCGGGTCAGCCCCAAGAAGACCTGGGCCGGGCTGGCCGGCGCGGTGGCCTTGGCCGTCACGGCCGGCGGGTTGTTCAGCCGCTGGACCACCGGCACCTTCTTTATCGAGGTCGCCAGCGTCTCGGCTGCCGCTGCGATCCTGGCCCAGCTGGGAGATATGGGCGAGAGCGCGGTGAAACGGCATTTCGGCGTCAAGGACTCGGGCAGTCTGCTTCCCGGCCATGGCGGCGCGATGGACCGCTTCGACGGGCTGATCGCCGCGACGCTGGTCGTCGCCGTCGTCACGCTCTGGCGTGGACAGACGGTGTTCATCTGGTCATGACGCGGACGGGCATCGCGGCGGCGCGCACTTCCAACGCGCGAAACGGCAGGGCAGTGTGAGCGCATGGAGCGGCGACGGATCAGCATTCTCGGGGTCACCGGCTCCATCGGGCGCACGACGCTGCAGGTGATGGAGGCGCTGGGCAGCGATCGCTTCAGCACCGTTGCGGTGACCGGCAACGGCAACATCGCGGGCCTTGCCGAGGCGGCGCGCCGGCTGCGCGCCGAGGTCGCCGTGACCGCCGATCCCGACCGGCTAGACGAGCTGCGCGCAGCGCTCGGCAATTCGGGGATCGAGGCCTCGGCCGGCCCCGCCGCGCTGATCGAGGCGGCCGGCCGGCCGACCGATCTGACCATGTCGGCCATCGTCGGTGCCGCAGGGCTTGAGCCCACGCTCGCGGCCGCGCGGAACGGCGGCACCATCGCGCTCGCCAACAAGGAATGCCTGGTGGCGGCAGGCGGCGTCTTCCTGGCGGCGATCGCACGCTCGGGCGCCACGCTGCTGCCCGTCGACAGCGAGCACAACGCGATCTTCCAGCTGACGGCGGCCGAGCGTGACTGCCCCGTCGAACGGCTGATCCTGACGGCCTCGGGCGGGCCGTTTCGCACGCGCAGTCTAGAGGAGATGAGCGCCGTCACTGTCGAGCAGGCGAAGACCCATCCGAATTGGTCGATGGGTGCGCGCATCACGATCGACAGCGCGTCGATGTTCAACAAGGCGCTTGAAATGATCGAGGCGTGGCAGCTGTTCCGCGTCAGCCCGGATCAGGTCGAGGTGATCGTCCATCCCCAGTCCATCATCCACTCGATGATCGGCTTTCGCGACGGGTCGATCCTGGCCCATCTGGGACCGCCGGATATGAGCGTCGCGATCGGCCATGCCCTGGGCTGGCCCGAGCGCAAGCATCTGCCGGTCGACCGGCTGGATTTCGCGGCACTCTCGCGGCTGGATTTCGAGGCGCCCGATCCCGAGCGGTTTCCGGCACTGGACCTGGCCCGGCGGGCGATGGAAACGGGGGGGCAGGCGCCCTGCGTGCTGAACGGCGCGAAGGAAATCGCGCTGGATGCGTTTATCGCGGGGCGTATCGGCTTTCTCGATATGGCACGGGTAACGGGTGCCGCGATGGACGCGCTTGAAAGCCTGTCGCCCGCGGCCAACCTTCAGGACGTTCTGGCCGCGGATGGGGAAGCGCGCCGCGTGGCATCGGGACTGGTCGAGCGTTTCGCCGCATAAGCGTCGGAGTTTGACAGGAGAAACCGCGTCCGACGGCGGCGGGACGCCGCAGCGCCGGGTGGAGACAGCGAGAGGGCGTGACTGCCGATGGCGGCCGCCCGGACGGGAGAGACATGGAAGTCATTCAGAACGTGCCGATCCTCGGTGATCTCGTCACCCTTGTGATCCCGTTCCTGATCGTCCTCGGCGTCGTCGTGTTCGTGCACGAATACGGCCACTACATCGTCGGGCGCTGGTGCGGGATCGGGGCGCAGACCTTCTCCATCGGCTTCGGGCCGCGCCTGCTCGGATGGCGCGACAAGCGCGGGACCGAATGGCAGATCGCGGCGCTACCGCTCGGCGGCTTCGTCAAGTTCGTCGGCGATATGGATCCGGCATCGGCCGGCAAGATGGACGAGGCGAACCTTACCCAGGCCGAACGCAAGGAGGCGTTCCACAACGCTCCGCTCGCCGCCCGGGCTGCGACGGTGGCGGCGGGGCCGTTCTTCAACTTCGCGCTGTCGATCATCCTTTTTGCGATGCTCGCCTTCTCGATCGGCGCGGCCAGCGACGAGCCGGTGATCGGCGAGGTGACCGAGGAGCTGCCGGCCGATATCGACCTGCGTGCCGGCGACCGCGTGCTGGCCATGGATGGCGTGGCGATCGAGGAATACACCGACATCATCACCACGATCTTCGACGCCGACGGCGCGCCGATCACTGCCCTGGTCGAGCGTGACGGGGCCGAGACCGAGGTGACGTTCACCTATCCGATGGCGGCGGTGATCCAGGGGGTAAGCCCCGGCAACCCGGCCTCATCGGCGGGGATTATCGCCGGCGACACGATCGTCACGTTGAACGGCGAGCCGATGTCGACCTTCCGCGAAGTGCAGCTCGCCACCGTCGAGCTGCCGCTTGGGGCGCCCATCACCCTCGGCATCCGGCGCGACGGCGTGGACGAGATCCTGAGCTTCACGATCATCCCCGACACCGTCGAGCGCTTTCACCCGGTGACGCGCGAGCGCGAGCCGCTGCCCACGCTCGGCATCAATGGCGAGGGCGCGAGCGGGTTGCAGCCTCTGCGCGAGGCGCTGCCGCTGGACGACGCGGTCGTGGCAGGCTTCACCAATACCGCCGGCATCATCACGAATACGTTGGGCTATATCGGCGACCTCGTGTTCGGCTCGGCGCCCGCCGATCAGCTGGGCGGGCCGATCCGCATCGCACAGGTCTCGAAAGAGCGCGCCGAGCGCGGTTTGCTCGAGATGGTGCACCTGATCGCCTTCCTGTCGACCTCGATCGGGCTGCTGAACCTGTTTCCCATCCCGGTGCTGGATGGCGGCCATCTGATGTTCTACGCGGTCGAAGCGGCCCGTGGGCGTCCTGTGGGCGAGGCGGCACAACGCTACGGCACGATGGTCGGGCTGAGCCTCGTGCTGTTGCTCATGGTCTTCGCCACGTATAACGACGTCTTAAGACTGTAGGGGAGCGCGACCTCACGGCGTCACTCCCCGAACACAGCGCCATAGTTGCGGTTGGGGCGGGAGTGACGTCATGCGGCTGACCGGCGGTCGATCGGGCGGTGAAGCATCAATATTGCTCGTGATCCTTGCGGTGCTGGCGGCCTGCCTGGTGGCGGCGCATCGCGCACCCGCCCAGAACCTGCCGCCGACGCCCGACGACGGTGTGGCGGCGACGATCAGCCGCTCGATCTTCACCGTGCGCGGCAACCAGCGCATCGAGCCTGCGACGATCATTGCCTTCACCCAGCTCGAGGGCGATGCCGACATCACCGCCGATGACCTGAACGCCGCCGTCAGCCGGCTGTTCGACACTGGCCTCTTCAGCGATGCCCGCATCACGCCCGAGGGTAACCGCCTGGTGATCCAGGTGGTCGAAAACCCCTCGATCAACGTCATCGCCTTCGAGGGCAACGACGCCCTGAACGACGACACGCTGCTCGGCGTTATCGAATTGCGGCCTCGCCGCCCCTTCACGCCGGCCCGGGCCGAACAGGCGGCGCAGCGCATCATCGAGGTCTATCGCCGATCCGGTCGGTTCGCCGCCGAGGTCGATCCCGTCATCATCGAGCGCGATCAGAACCGCGTCGATCTGGTGTTCGAGATCATCGAAGGCGATCTCACCGGCGTCTCCTCGATCGATTTCATCGGCAACGACGCCTTCTCAGACCGAAGGCTGCGGAGCGAGATCGAGACGAGCGAGAGCGGCATCTTCAGCCAGTTCATCTCGTCCGACGTCTACGATCCTGACCGCGTCGAACTGGATGCCGAGCGGCTGCGCCAGTTCTACCTGCAGAACGGCTATGCCGATTTCTCGGTGCTCTCGACCACGGCCGAGCTGGCGCCCGACGGCTCGGGCTTCTTCATCACCTTCACGATCGAGGAGGGGCCGGTCTACACCTTCTCGGGCTTCGACGTGGATGTGCGCGCCGAGGGGCTGGAGCCCGATCGCTTCTTCGAGGCGATCGACGAAGATCTGATCGGCGACACCTATGACGCGACCGAGGTCGAGACCATCGCCAACCGCATGACCGAGCTTGCGGGCCAGGCCGGCTTCGCCTTCGTCACGGTGCGCCCGCGCGTCGAAAAGGACGTCGAGGCGCGCACCATCGGCATCACCTTCGAGGTGCAGGAAGGCGAGCGGATCTTCATCGAGCGCATCGACATCGTCGGCAACACCGCGACGCTGGATCGGGTAATCCGCCGCGAGATCAGCATCGTCGAAGGTGACGCCTTCGACGCCCGGCGCATCAGGCGGGCGCAGAACCGGATCCGGGGGCTGGGCTTCTTCGACAGCGTCGATATCGATGCCTCCGAGGGCTCGGCGCCCGACCGCGCGATCCTGACCGTCAAGGTGACGGAACGCTCGACCGGCTCGCTGTCCTTCGGTCTCGGCTTCTCATCCGCAGCCGGTCCGATCGGCTCGGCCTCGATCAGCGAGCGCAACTTCCTGGGCCGGGGCCAGCGCGTCGGGGTGACGGTCACCGCGGCCGGCGACACGCAGGTCTACGACTTCAGCTTCACCGAGCCGAAGGTGCTTGACCGCGATCTGGCGGCGAGTTTCCGGGTGTTCTTCATCGACGACGACCGCGGTGACGAGAGCTCGATCGAGCAGGTGCGGGGGGGCTTCCGGCCGACCGTCGCGTTCCCCTTGGGCGAGCGGACGCGCCTCTCCCTGTCCTACTCGATCCGCTTCGACGATCTCGACATCAATACCGACGCCTCGCCCGCAATCCTGGCGGAAGAAGGCTCGTCGCTGACATCGCTGGTCGGCTACAATCTCAGCTATGATGAGCGCAATGACCCGGTGGAACCGACGGGCGGCTACCTCCTGAACTTCGGGCAGGACATCGCCGGGCTCGGCGGCGATCAGCGCTTCGTCAGCACCACAGGCCGCGCCAAGGGATGGCAGTCCTTCTTCGGCCAGGATCTGGTGTTCAGCCTCGAGGTCGAAGGCGGCGTCTTGTTCAGCTTCGGCGA
The DNA here is from genome assembly GCA_039199465.1 of Pseudomonadota bacterium. Taxonomy (GTDB): domain Bacteria; phylum Pseudomonadota; class Alphaproteobacteria; order Rhodobacterales; family Rhodobacteraceae; genus Thermohalobaculum. Next base: position 1,812 of record JBCCSW010000027.1, on the reverse strand, counting down.
CGACGACACCTCGATCACCGAGCGTTTCTTCCTCGGCGGCGACAACTTCCGCGGCTTTGCGGTCGACGGCATCGGCCCGCGCGACACCGACACCGACGACTCGCTTGGTGGCAACTTCTTCTTCGCCACCCGGTTCCAGGCCTCGTTCCCCATCGGCCTGCCCGAGGAGCTGGGGATCTTCGGCGGCGCCTTCATGGATGTCGGCTCGGTCTGGGATCTCGACACGACGACCTTCGGCGATACCGAGATCGACGACGATTTCGGGATCCGCCTGGCGGTCGGTGGGCTGCTGTTCGTCGACTCGCCCTTCGGCCCGCTTGAGCTGAGCGCCGGCGTGCCGATCCTCGAGGAAGACGACGACGAGACCGAGGTCTTCCGCTTCGCCATCGGCACGCGGTTCTGAGCCCGCCGTGGCGCCGCGCTGCCATTACCGGAGGCGGCGCCTGCTCCAGGGCCTGGGCGCGGCGCTGCTGGTCGGGACGCTCTGGCCCGGCGCGGTCACGGCGCAGACCCAGCCCGGCATCGTTCTCGTCGTCTCGCGGGCGCGCGTGCTGCAGGAAAGCCGCGCGGCGCAGATCCTGGCGCGGCGCGAGCGCGAGCTGACGCAGCGCATGCAGGCCGAGATCGACGCCGTGAAGGCCGAACTGGCCGATGAGGAGGAGACCCTCGCGCGGCTGCGCCCCTCGATGGATCGCGACGCCTTCGACGCGCGGGCCGAGGCCTTCCGGCAGCGGGTCGTGACCGAGCGGCGCGATGTGCAGCGCCGTTCCGCCGCGCTGCAGCAGGTGTTCCGCGACGCGCGCGAGCAGCTGGTCGACGCGCTGGGTCCGATCCTGGAGCGGATCAGGGTCGAACGCGGTGCGAGCGTCATCCTGAACGCGGACGCCGTGCTTGCCGCGGCGCCGGCGGCCGATGTCACGGCCGAGGTCCTTGCCGCCTTCGACGCCAGCGTGCCGGTACCGCAGGTCACCCTGCCGAACGATCTGCAACTCGGACCCGAGACGCCCGATCCCTCGCCGGACGCCGGGCCCGGCCTGCAGCTCGGCCCCGGGCCGGCGCCCGCCGCCGGACCGAACTCCGTGCCGGGAGCCGGGGATGGGGGCGCGCAGGGCTTCGGCAACTAAGCGCGCCTGTCGTGCCGTCGGCAGGGCTCTGCGCCGGATGCGACGGCTTGACCTTGCGCGCGCGCCTTGCCTAGAGGATGGCATCGGGGATCGAGGCCGGCGATGACGACCCAGACCGACACTGACACGGCCGCCGAGGCCGTCGCCGTCGAGAGAGACGAGCCGACGATGGCGGACCTCGCGCGGATCAAGCGCTGCATCCCGCACCGCTTTCCCTTCCTGCTGATCGACCGCGTCGAGGATATCGACCGCGGCACCAAGGCGGTCGGCATCAAGCTGATCACCGCGAACGAGCCGCACTTTCAGGGCCATTTTCCGGCCGAGCCGATCATGCCCGGCGTGTTGATCGTGGAGGCGATGGCGCAGACCGCTGGCGTCCTGGTGGTCGAGACGCTGCACCGCGTCGACGACGATCTGCTGGTCTATTTCATGACCATCGACAAGACGCGTTTCCGCCGGAAGGTGACGCCCGGCGACAAGCTCGAGCTGCATGTCTCGATCCTGCGCTCGCGCGGGCCGGTCTGGAAGTTCTCGGGCGTGGCGAAGGTCGGTGACGAGCTGGCGGCAGAGGCCGAGTTCTCGGCCATGATCATCGACGAGAATGACAGCCGCCGTGGGCCGGCCCAAGACCCCACGACGGTCGCGGCCAAGGCGTCGGCTCAGCCCGGCGGGACGCCGTCCGACGGTG
>JBCCSW010000026.1:0-19194 GCA_039199465.1 Pseudomonadota bacterium | reverse complement strand
TAGTAACCCTCGCGGATCGCCGGGCCGTCGGTGCTGCCCGCGTTCTCGATCGCGAGCGCGGTGAGGTGCATGGCATCATAGGCATTGGCGATGCCGACGGCCGGGGTGACGTCGGCGGCGGTCTCGATCTCCGGGAACAGCTCCTTCAGCGCGGCCAGTTTTTCGGCCGCCTTCGGGTTGTCATTGCCCGAGAAGGTGAAGGTCTGGATCATCTCCACCGTCTCGGCGCGCGGGCCGCCAAGTTCGCTGAACCGCCCGCCGGCCGGACCCCAATGGCTCACGACGGGCACGTCCCAACCCATGCGCTCAAGCGATTTCATCACCTGCGCCGAAGGGCCGACATTGGCGACCAGGAACAGCGCGTCGGCTCCGGCCTCCTTAAGCCGGGTGAGCTGCGGCACGACATCGACGTCCTTGGCCTCGATCTTCTCGATGCCCGCATGGCTCATCGAGCGGTCGTTGAGGGCCGCCATCAGGCCCTTCTCGTTCGACTCTCCCCAGGGGTTGTTGATCAGCACCATCCCGGGGTTCGAGGAGTTGTGGATCTCGACCGCCCGCTCGACCAGCGCGATGTCCACCAGTTCGTCGACAGCCGAGACGCGAAACACGAAGTTCGGATCGGCACCGTTCTTGGTGATCGGCGTGCCGGCCGCCCATGGGCCCATGAAGGGCACCTGCGATTGATTCACATACGGCACGATGGCCAACGAGACCGGCGTCTGCAGTCCGCCGAAGAGGACGGCCACGCCCTCGCGCTGGATCAGCTCGCGCGCCGCAGTCAGGCCCTTGCCCGGGTTGTTCTCGTCGTCGCGGCGGAGCAGCTCGACGGGCCGGCCAAGGATGCCGCCGGCGTCGTTGATCTCCTTGATCGCCAGCGTCATACCGCGCGTGATCGCCTCGCCCGACTTGGCCGAGGGGCCCGACAGGCTGGCGATCAGACCGATCTTCACGGGCTCGGCCGCCGTCGCCTGGGGCGCGGCGACGCCCAAGGCGACGGCGAACAGACCCGCCGCGCCGAGCAGGATACCGCGCCGGCCCGTGGCGCGCGCGCTCGCGCGGGGATGGATGCATCTGGTCGTCATGCCGTCCTCCATGCTGTCATCGCCGGTGCCATGCGTGGTGGCCGTTGGCTGGCGCGGAACTTGCCTCGGCACCCTTGTCGTCGTCGGCGCAGCAGACGTCGCCGCATCGGTCGATGCCCAACTGGAAAGCAAAGCGCGTGCCATCGTGCCGGGCGGGCGAGAAAGGGAGAGGGATCATGGCGGAACGCGCGGTGCAGGCGGTCGGGGGCGCGGATGAGGCTGAGGCCGTGCGCGCCATGATCCTCGACTTCCTGGAAAAGCAGATGGCCGGCCGCTTTGCCGAGGTCGCGCATCGCGTGGCGCCCGACTGCGAGATCGTGTTCTCGGGCGGGCGCCGTTTCGCCTCGGCCGCAGAGATCACGGCCTTCAACGCCAAGCGCTATGCCCATGTCGCCAAGCGCATGGAGCGCACCGACGTGGCGCCTGGCGAGGGGTGCATCGTCGTCTATTCCATCGGCGCGCTGTTTGGCGCCTGGCCCGACGGCACGCCGTTCGACTGCAACCGCTACATCGACCGCTTCGAGGTGCGCGACGGCGTCATCGTCCGTTGGGAGGTCTGGAACGACAGTGGAGAGCGCCTGCTGGAGCGCCACGGGATCGACGCCTGAGGGAAAGGTCGCGCCGGATCCGACCCTTTACCGCGGCGGATCCATCAACGAAACATGCGCCGCGACGACGCGCCAGCCCTCGGGAAGTCGCGCCCAGCTCTGGCTCTGCCGGCCGATCCGGTCCGTGCCGGCGCGCGTAAACTCGGTGCTGGCGGTGGCGAAATCGCGCCCGAAGGTGGTGATCACCGTGTGCGTCAGCGTCCGGTCCAGCCCCTTGGACGGGCGCGCCTTGCGGAAGGCCAGGATCTCGTCATGGCCATACAGGCATTCCGTGGCGCCGTAGCGGACGACCTGATCGCTGGTCCAGAACAACCGGTCGAGCATCGCGACGTCGTTGCCGGTCAGCGCCCGCTCATAGGCCTCGAAAGCCGCCGTCACCTCGGCCAGCACATCGGGCAGGTTGATGTTCATGGCGCCTCTCCTTTCGCGAGCGTCCCCCTGGTCGGTCGGAAAAAAGCGCGTCGGGGATGCCGAAAGAAGCTATCCTGCTTTCACTGTGCAGAATTTACTCTCAATCTTATTAATTGCTCTATTATTATGCATAGTCTCGATGCTGTTGCCACAATGTGCAGCAGAAAGGATCTGGCCCCACGCCTGACGGCCCGCTGCTTCGCTGGCACGCCGCTTGCTCCTCGCCATCCAACGCCCGGTGACTTCATCGCGCCGGGAGACGCAGCTGCATCAGGAGAGAGGCATGACCGAGAGCGTGATCACCCGCCGCCAGGCGTTGAAAGGGGCAGGCAACGTGATGGGCTTGGCCGCCTTCGCCTCGATGGGCGGGCTGCGCGCGCTCGCCGCTGCCAAGGGCACGATCGGCTTCATCTATGTCGGCCCGCGGGACGATTTCGGCTGGAACCAGGCCCATGCGGTGGCGGCCGCCTCGATCGCCGAGGCCGACGGGATCACGCTGGTCGAGCAGGAGCGCGTGCCCGAGACCGAGGAAGTCACCCGTGTGATGGAGAGTATGATCCAGCTCGACGGCGCGAAGGTCGTGTTCCCCACATCCTTCGGCTACTGGCCCTTCATCCAGGAGCTGGCGCCCAAATATCCCGACGTCCTGTTCATTCATGCCGGCGGGCTGTGGAAGGAGGGCGACGAGCCCAACACCATTGGCTATCGCGGCTATATGGAGGAGCCGCACTACCTCGCCGGCATCGCGGCCGGGCGGCTCAGCAAGACCGGCAAGATGGGCTTCATCGGGGCCAAGCCGCTCTACTTCGTGTTCAACAACTGCAACGGCTTCACGCTGGGGGCGCGCTCGGTGAACCCCGAAGCGACGACGCAGGTCGTCATCACCGGCGAATGGAACAACCCGGTGAAGGAGGCGGACGCCGTCAACGCCATGGCCGACCAGGGCATCGACGTCATCGTCGCCAATGTCGACAGCCCCAAGGTCTGCATCGAAACGGCCGAGCGCCGCGGGATCATGAGCGTCGGCTACCATACCGACCAGTCCAGCCTGGCGCCCGAGGGCTTCCTGACCGGCGCCGAGTGGAACTGGGCCAAGGGTGGCGAGTTCGCCACGGCGCATATGACGGGTGACGAGTACCCCAACCTCTATCGCGGCGGTTTCGCCCGTGGGATGGTCGGGATCAGCCCCTTCGGCAAGGCCGTGCCGCAGGCCGTGCAAGACGAGATCATGGCCGGCAAGGCCGGTTTCGAGGACGGCAGCCTGCTGCTCTACAAGGGCCCGCTGAGCGACAACAAGGGCAACGAGGTGATCCCCGCCGGGACCGATATCTCTAATGCCGACAACGACTTCAAGCTGTCGGTGAAGTGGCTGGTCGAAGGAACGATCGGTGAGACCGGCCTCGAATGAGCGATGATGCGGCGCGGGCCGGCGGGCATGGCTGGCCGGCCGCAGGGGTGATCGGCAGGCTCGGCCTCGGGCCCGGGCGCGACGGGTTGGAGGCGTTTCTGCTCTCCGTCCTCGCCCTGCTCGGGGCGCTGTTCCTGTTCGCGATCTTCGTCGCGCTGCAGGGCCACGATCCGGTCGCGGTCTATCGCATGCTGTGGCTCGGCGCCTTCGGCACGCGCTTCTCGATCGAGAACACGCTGACGCTCGCCGCGCCCATCGTTCTGACCGCGCTCTGTACGTTGATCCCGGCGCGCGTCGGCCTGCTTGTGATCGGCGGCGAGGGCGCGCTGATCATGGGCGGGCTCGGCGCTGTGCTGGCCGGCATGGCCATCGGCGGACTGCCGGGCCATCTCGGCATCGTCCTTTGCTGCGCGGCGGGGGCGCTGGCCGGCGGGCTCTGGATCGCCATGGCCGGCGCGATGAAGCACTGGCGCGGTGTGAACGAGACGATCTCGACGCTGCTGCTCAACTACATCGCCATCGCGCTGATGCTGCATCTGGTCACCGGCCCGCTGCGCGACTTCGCCGTCGCCATCAAGGCGCAGAGCCATGCGATCCCCGAGGCTTATCGCATGGGCGACCTGCCGGGCTGGTCGGTGCATTGGGGGCTGGCGGTCGGCGCCGTGGTGATCCTGGCGGTGCATGTGTTTCTGCGCCACAGCGTGACCGGCTTCGCGATGTCGGTGCTTGGTGGCAATACCCGTGCCGCACAGATGGCCGGCCTCAACGTCGGGCGCCTGGTGCTCCTGGCCACCGCGCTCGGCGGAGCGGCAGCCGGGCTCGCCGGCGCGATCGAGGTTGTCGCCGTCCATGGCGCGGCCAGCGACAGCCTGGTCGTCGGCTTTGGCTACACCGGCATCCTGGTCGCGTTCCTCGCGCGGCAGAACCCGCTGGCGGTGCTGGTGGTGGCCGTGATCATCGGCGGCATCGCGGCCTCGGGCGGGCTGCTGCAGCGCCGCTTCGGCATGCCCGATGCCGCGACCGAGCTTCTGCAGGGGATGATCTTCCTCTGTGTCCTCGCCTCCAACGCGCTGTCCGGCAGGCTGTTGCCGGGCGGGCGCTAAGGGTGCGCCGATGGAGGGCGGGCTCGGCTGGTGGGGCGTGCTGATCGCCGTGCTGGGGGGCGCCGTGCGGGTCTCCACGCCCTATCTCTTCGTGGCCCTCGGCGAGACGCTGACCGAGCGTGCGGGCCGCGTGAACCTGGGCCTCGAGGGGACGCTGGTGGTGGGCGCGATGGCGGCCTTCGCGGTCTCGTTCCTCTCCGGATCGCCCTGGATCGGCGTGCTGGCGGCCGGCATCGCAGGCCTCGGCCTTGGCGTGCTGCATGCGCTGATCTGCAACCTGCCGCGGGTCAACGACATCGCGGTCGGCATCGCGCTGTTCGTGTTCGGCACCGGGCTCGCCTTCTTCCTGGGCAAGGATTTCGTGCAGCCGCGCGCCGACATGCTGCCTGGCCTGCCGCTCGGCGCCTGGTCCGAGCTGCCGGCGGTCCGCTCAGCGCTGGAGATCAGCCCGCTGTTCCTGTTGGGCGTCGCGCTCGCCTTCTTCCTGCGCTGGGCGCTGGCCAACACGCGCTGGGGTCTGTTGCTGCGCATGGCGGGCGAGAATGCCGAGGCCGGGCGCGCTCTCGGCCTGTCGGTGCCGCGCATCCGCCTGGCCGCGACCGCGGCGGGCGGCTTCCTGTCGGGCATCGGCGGCGCGTTCCTGTCGCTCTACTACCCCGGCAACTGGAACGAGGGGCTGTCGAGCGGCCAGGGCCTGATGGCGGTCGCCCTGGTGATCTTCGCGCGCTGGGATCCGGTGCGCTGCTTCTGGGCCTCGCTGCTGTTCGGCGGCGCCACGGCGCTCGGCCCCGCGCTGCAGACGGTGGGGGTCACGTCGGGCTACTATCTGTTCAACGCGGCGCCCTATGTGCTGACGCTTGTGGTCCTCGTCTGGGTGTCCAGCCCGCGCGAGACGCTGGCCGGCGCGCCGCGCGAACTGTCGATCTCGCGATGAGCTCCCCCGTGACATCCGCCAAGAAAACCGACACCGCCCCGCCCGAGGTCGAGATCCTGCACCTCTCGAAGCGTTTCGGCCCGGTGCGGGCGCTCGACGACGTGTCGATCCGGTTCCGGCCGGGCTGCTTCCATGCCCTGCTGGGCGAGAACGGTGCCGGCAAGTCGACCTTGGTGAAATGCCTGATGGGCTTTTACCGCGCCGATGACGGCCAGATTGCCATCGCCGGGCGCGAGCGTCAGATCGAGCATCCGCAGGATGTGCAGGCACTCGGCCTCGGCATGGTCTACCAGCACTTTACGCTGGTCGAGCCGATGAGCGTGGCCGAGAATCTGGTGCTGGCCCGCGCCGAGATCCCGGCGCGCATCGATTGGAAGGCCGAGAAGGCGGCGATCGTCCGCTTCATGGAGAGCGCGCCGTTTTCGCTGGATCCCGACGCCCCGGTCGCGACCCTTGCCGCCGGCGAGAAGCAGAAGCTCGAGATCCTGAAGCAACTCTGGCTCGGCCGGCGCTTCCTGGTGCTGGACGAGCCGACCTCGGTGCTGACGCCAGCCGAAGCCGACGACGTCCTGGGCGAGATGCGGCGGCTCTCGGATGCGGGCGTACTCAGCGTCGTGCTGATCACGCATAAGTTTCGCGAGGTGATGGCCTTCGCGGCGGAGGTCAGCGTGCTGCGCGGCGGCCGGCTGGTGGGTGGCGCCCGCGTGGCCGAGACCGATCAGGCCGGCCTTGCGAGCATGATGTTCGGCGAGGCGACGCCCCGCGAGGCCGCCGCCCGCGCGGCGATGCCGCCTGCCGCGCCCTATCTGGCGGTCGAAGGGCTGAGCGCCCTCAGCGATCGTGGGACGCGCGTGGTCGACGATGCCACCCTGGCCGTCGCCCCGGGCGAGATCGTGGGCGTCGCCGGCGTGTCGGGGAACGGGCAGAAGGAGCTTGTCGAGGTTCTCGCCGGTCAGCGCAGCGCTGCGGCAGGCCGCGTCCTGGTGGGCGGCACGCCCTATGGCGGCACGCGGCACGAGATCGCCGCCCACGGCGTCTTCCTGCTGGCCGAGGAGCCTCTGGCCAACGCCGCCGTCCGCCGGATGAGCGTGATGGAGAACCTGATGCTGCGCCGCTTCGACCGCCCGCCGGCCGCGCGGGGCCCCTGGCTGGACCGCGGCGCCATGCGCCGGATCGCCCGCGATCTGATCGCGCGCTATCGCATCCGCACGCCCGGGCCCGATGCGCCGCTGCACACCCTGTCGGGCGGCAATGTGCAGCGCACGGTACTGGCGCGCGAACTGTCCGAGGCAGTGCACCTGCTCGTCGCGCAGAACCCGTGCTTCGGCCTCGACGCCTCGGCGGCAGCCGAGATCCGCAGCCAGATGGTCGAGGCCCGGAACCGCGGCGCCGCGATCCTGCTGATCTCGGAGGATCTGGACGAGATCCTGGCCTTGTCCGACCGCATCCTCGTCATGTCGGGCGGGCGCATCGTGCATGAGACCACGGGCGCGGCCGCCGACCGCTACGAGATCGGCCGCCACATGGCCGAGGCACCGGTGCCTGTGGCAGACGCCCTCCCCACCGCCGGCACGGCCGCGTGAGCGACGACGCCGTCCTGATCACCGGCGGGCTGGTGTTGCCGGGCGCTGGGGCCGAGGCCGCACCGGCCGACATCTTGGTCGAGCACGGGCGCATCACCGCGATCGAGCCGCCTGGCAGCATCGATCCCTCACGCGGGCAATCGCTGCCGGCGCATGACCGGCTGATCGTGCCCGGTCTCGTCAACGGCCACACCCACGGCCACGGCGCGCTCGGCAAGGGACAGGTCGGCGACCGGGCCCCGCTTGAGGTGTTCCTGACCGCCGGCATTGCCTGGAGCGGCAACCGCACGCTGGACGACAAGCGGCTGACCGCGACGCTGACCGCGGTCGAGCTGGTGCGCCGCGGTTGCACCACCGCCTGCGACCTGTTTGTCGAATATCCGGAACCGACGCTGGAGGGCATCACCGCCGTCGCAGAGGCGTATGACGCTGTCGGCATGCGCGCCGTCGTGGCCCCGATGATGGCCGACATCACGCTCTTCAAGGCGCTGCCCGGCCTGATCGAAACCCTGCCCCAGCCGCATCGTGCCCGCGCCGAGGCGATGCGGACGGCACCGACCGAGACCAGCCTCGCCGCCGCGCGCGCCATCCTCGACGGCTGGACGCTGGATCGCGAGCGCATCCGGCCGGGTGTCGCGCCCACGATCCCGCTGCACTGCTCGGACGCCTTCATGACCGGCTGCGCCCGGCTGGCCGCGGAATTCGACGCGCCGCTGCAGACGCATCTGGCCGAGACGAAGACGCAGAACCTGCTCGGCCAGACCCGCTATGGCCGCAGCCTGACGGCGCATCTCGACGCGCTCGGCCTGTTGTCGCCGCGCTTCTCGGCGGCGCATGGCATCTGGCTCGACCAAGACGATATGCAGCGCATCGGGGCGGCGGGCGGCGCCGTCATCCACAACCCGATGTCGAACCTCCGCCTCGGCTCGGGCGTCGCACAAGCGCGGCGGCTCAAGGAGGCCGGCGTGCGCCTCGGCATCGGCACCGACGCCTCCAACACCTCGGACGGGCAGAACATGTTCGAGGCGCTGCGCCTCGCCGCCTATCTCAGCCGCATCGCCGAGGCCGATCCTGCGCGCTGGATCGACGCTGGCGAGGCGTTTGAGGCCGCGACCGAGGGCAGTGCGGCCATCCTCGGCTTCGAGCGCCTCGGGCGGCTGGAGCCCGGCTGGGCGGCCGATATGGTCTTCCTGGATCTCGGCCACGTCACCTATGTGCCGCTCCGCGCGCCGCTGTTGCAGATGGCCTTTGCCGAGAGCGGGGCCGCGCTCCGCTCGGTCATGATCGCGGGCCGGATGGTGCTGCAGGATGGGCGCCTCCTCACCGTGGACGAGGGCAAGCTGCGCGCCGAAGCCGAAGCGGCCGCCCGACGGCTTGACGCGGCCAATGAGGGCGGACGGGCGGGTGCGGACGCGCTGGCCGATCTCGTCGGTTGCTTCTGCCTTGCGCATGCGAGGCAGCCGGCCCGCATCGCCCGGACGGTCTGGGAGGCGACGCAAGCCTAGACGGCGTGCCGCGGGGCGCGTCCTCGCGCTGGACAGGCCGGCCATGCGCTGCGAACACAACGATCTCCCCAAGCACGGCGGTGCCGGCGCGCCGGGCCGCGTGCAGGCGCCAGCGGAACTGCCGATTGCGTGACTGGCTGAAGAAAGCACTGGCGGCCCTGGCGGTGGTCCTGTTCGTGCTGAACGGCACGGTCTGGTACTTGCCTAGCGAGGTGATCGCCCTGCTTGCGGTCGGCTTCCTTCTGCTGGCCGCGCCGCGCGATGCCGGGTCGGGCGGCGCCGCACCGTCGCACAGGATCATCCGCGTCAAGGGCTCGTTGCAGCTAGCCACGCGCCTTGCCGGGCTGGCCGCCCTTGTGCTGCTGCTGGCAACACATCTGTCCGGGACGCCCCGCATCCCGCTGTTGGAACTGCCGCCGGTCGAGGTCGTAATGGCGGGGTTTGTCCTCCTCATCGCGGTTCTTGTCGAGGCAGCGCGGTATCTGGGCGGCGTGGTCGTTACCATCGTCGCGGCCTTCGTGGCCTACGCGCTGCTCGGCGACGGGATCGAGGGCGCGTTGGGGCATGGCGCGATCGCGCCGGGGCATTTCATCGACCTGATGTTCTTCACGACCGACGGCATTCTGGGGATGCCGATCGCCGTCGCCACCGGCACCGTGGTGCATTTCCTGCTGATGGTGGCGCTGCTTGAGCGTCTGGGGGCGATCGCATGGTTCTGCCGGCTGTCCGGGCGCCTCGCCGGGCCCCGCTATGGCGGGCCGGCGGCGACCGCGGTCGTCGCCTCGGGTCTGTTCGGGACGATCTCGGGCAGCCCGACCTCGGATGTCGCCGCCACGGGGAGCGTGACGATCCCAGCGATGCGCGCTGACGGCTACCCGGCCGAGCGCGCGGCCGCGGTCGAGGTCGCGGCCTCGACCGGCGGCAGCATCCTGCCGCCGGTGATGGGCACCGCATCCTTCATCATGGCCGAGTACACGGGAGCGCCCTACAGCCACGTCATCCTCGCAGCCCTGATCCCGGCGCTGCTCTATTACGGCGCCCTCTGGCTCGGCATCGCACTGGACAGCGGTCGCTACGGCAGCCGAGCGGCGTGCGGCCAGACCGGCGACACCGGGGAGAGCGGGCAGAGCGGCGAGCCACCAAGCGCATGGGCGGGCGTCATCGTCGTGCTGGCCGGCGGCGTGTTGGTCGCGGCGCTCGCGTCTGGCCTGCTGCCCTCGATGGCGGCCATGGCGGCCAGTGCCGTGGCGCTCGCGGCAGGGCTGGTACTGCCGGGGCTGCGGAAGGGGCCCCGGCTGGGGCGCCGGCTGGGGCTGGGCGACCTCGTCCGGATTATCGACGTGACCGCTCGGCGGCTGATGCCGGTCCTCGCGGCCTGCCTGCTGGCCGGCGTGCTGATCGGCTGCGTCACCATGACCGGCCTGTCGGGCAAGGCGGCCTGGCTGGTCGTCTCGGCCGGACAGGGCCTGATGGCGCCGACACTGGTGCTGGCGGCGCTGGCGGCGCTGATCTTCGGCATGGGGATGCCGACGACCGGGGCCTACATCCTCGGCGCGACGCTGCTGGCGCCTGCGCTTGTCGAGCTCGGCATCGCGACGCTGACGGCGCATTTCTTCGTGTTTTACTTCGCCGTGCTGTCGGCCATGACGCCGCCGCTGGCGGTTGCGGCCTTCACCGCCGTCGCGATCTCGGGCGGCAGGGCTTACCGGGTCGGTCTCAGCGCCATGCGCTACGGCGTTGCGGCCTTCCTGCTGCCCTTCGCCTTCGTCCTGCACGAGGGGCTGCTGATGCAGGGCACCACTGCCACGGTCGCCGCTGACACGATCCGCGCGGCGACCGGCCTGGCGGCGATCGTCTACGGACTGGAGGGCGGCGGCCTTCGGGCGATGGCGCCGTCGCCACGCCAGCGGCTGGCGGCCATCGCTGCCGGTCTGCTGATCTTGACGCCCCATGCCCTTCTGACAAGCGTCGGGGTTCTCGTGCTGGTCGCGGCCGTGGCGGACAGGCTGCGGGCGACCGGCCCCCACGAGGTATCGAGGAGAACCGAGTGACGCTGGCATCCCGTCTCGTGGCCGTGCTCGCAGCGGCCTTCCTGTCGGCGGGGCCGGCGCCTGCGGGCGAGAACCTGGTGATCGGCGGCGCCAGCCCGGGCGGGCTGTGGTCCATGCTGGGCGCCGGGATCGACCGGGCCGTGCGCGCAGCCGGGGTGGGCAGTGCGACCTATCAGACCTCGGCAGGCGGCTTCGCGAACATCGCGCTGATCACGCGAGGCGATGTAGACCTGGGCATCGCCCATGATGCCGAGATCGCTGCCGCCGTCGCCGGCCGGGCGCCCTTCACCGAGCCCTATGAGAATCTGAGGGCGATCGCGGTGCTGTACGATTTCTCGATGCTGCACCCGCTGGTGACCGAGGACTTCGCCGAGCGGCACGACCTCGCCACCATCGGCGACATCCAAAGCGCCAAGGCACCGCTGCGCGTCGTGGTGAACCGACCGGGCAACATCGCGCGCGAGGTGGCGCTGGCGCTTCTGGAAGCGCATGGCATCACCCCCGACGAGATCGAGGCCTGGGGCGGCACGGTGCACAGCGAAGGCTCGCGCGGCGCCGTGCGCCTGATCAAGGGCGGCCAAGCCGACATGATCACAAATATCGTGTTTGCCGGCCACTCCTCGATCCGCGACATGGCCAATGCGCGGTCGGTGCGCATGCTGGTGCCGGACGCCGCGGCCATCGCCGAGACGGCCGCACGCTTCGGCATCGCCGAGCGCATAATGCCGGCAGACAGCTATCCCTGGCTGGATCAGGACGTGCCGACCGTGTCGCTGAAGGCCGTGCTGCTGGCCGATGCCACGCTGCCCGATGCCGCGGTAGAGGCGCTGACCAGCGCGCTGATCGAGCATTTGGAGAAGATGCAAAGCGTCCATCCCGCCATGGCGGCGCTCACGATCGAGATGATGGGCAGCCTTGCGACGATCCCCTATCACCCGGGCGCACGCACCGCCTTCCAACGCGCCGGCGTGACACTTGCCGGCGACTGACGGGGCCCGCGCCGAACAGGCCGAGCGCTCGGCCCCGGCCGCCATCATGGCCGCCGCGGCATTGGCGGCCCGGCATTGTCGCGACTGCGGCTGGTATCATGGCTTCTGGCCGGTCGTACGCGCGCTCGGCTGCGGTACCGAGCCCGATGATCACGCGTCCTTCTACGCCCGCGCGCTGGCCGGGGCCGCGGCCAGCGGGCCGATCGGGCGGGTGCTGATCTCTGGCAGCGCCGACGACGCGATGCCGGCGCTGATCCTGCGCCTCGCCGCGGATCTCGGCCGGCACCCTACGATCACGGTGCTGGACCGGTGCGCCACGCCGCTCGCGCTCTGCCGCGCGACGCTCGCAGCGGGCGATGGGATGCTCGATACGGTCGAGGGCGACGCGCTAGACGCGGCACTCGAAGGCGGGTTCGACCTGATCGCCACCCACTCCTTCCTCGGCTATTTCGACGAGGCCGGCCGGGCCGCGCTGCTGGCGCGCTGGCGGTCGCTGCTGCGCCCCGGCGGGCGTGTTCTGACGGTCAACCGGATCCGGTCAGATGGGCCCGATATCGTCACCTTCACCGAGGCGCAGATCGAGGCCTTTGTCGCCCGCCTCTGCGAGCGCCATAGCCACCGGCGCGATCTCTCCGCGCTCCCACCCACCGAGATCGCGACGCGCGCGCGGGTCTATGCGACGCGCTTCACGATCCGGCCTGTCCGCTCGGTCGCGGCGATCGGACGGATGGCACAGGACGCTGGTCTCGAGATCGAGGCCAGGCCACTCGGCACGCCCGGCCGAGCGGCCGCAGGCACCCCGTCCGGCCCCACCGCGCCCGGCGGCGCAAGCTATGTCGGCTTCGTCCTGCGGCGTCCGGGCTGAAAGGCACCAGGCCGTCCCCGGGCCGTCGATGCCTCAACTCAATGCGCCGTGGCGAGGCGGGCGGCGCGTCCCTCCTGCGCCTTGCGCAGGAGCAAACGCTCGAAGGCCCCGCGGATCCGCTTCCGGGTGCCTTCGAGATGGGCCATGCGTTGGCGTTTCTTCGAGTCCCAGACCGGCACGGTCCGCATGGCTGCGTTGGCCTCGAACAGCACCATCTTACCGGCGCTGTCGAAGGCGAAGTCGACGCCGAAGAAATCCAGATCGATGCGCTTTCGGATCGCGTCCAGCGTCGCCATCGCCTCGGGCCCGAGATAGCCAGGGCCATCGTCGACAAAGCGCGTTTCTTCTTCCACCAGATCGGCCCGGCGCTCGAAAATCTCGTACCAGCCAGGGCCGTGCACGTTCCAGGTCTCGCCGAACTGCAGCTTGTGCGCGAACGGCGCGCCGTCGATGAAGGCCATCCGGAACTTCCGCCAGACACCCTGCTCGACCTGCGTGTCGACGTACTCAATGGCATAGAACGGCTTGCCCTCGAACATCGTCAGTGCCGTCTGCACCTCCTTCACCGTCATGCAGAGAGACATGTTGCGACCGCCATGCTCGTTCACCGAGCGCACGATCATGGGCAGCCCCAACTGCTCGACCAAGCGTCGGGCGGCGCTGGCGGCGCGGCGTGGATCGCAGCGCGCATTGACGATCTTCGGCACCACGAGGCCCTCGATCCCATCGAGCAGTCGGGCGATCGCGACGCGCGTCGTCTTCAGGATTTCCGCAGGCGGGTTCAGCACAGGCACCTGCGCGCGCTTGGCGATGGTCTCCGCCATGGCCTGCGCGCCCGTAGCGACCGCCAGTTCGGCATTCGCGACGTTGTTGAAGATGAGGTCGATGCCGTCGGGCGTCTCGACCGTCGTCGGGACGGCGCTGCCGCCCAGGATATAGCTGTCGAAGGCAAGCGCAGTCTCGTGATACCCGGCGATGAAGGTACCGATCGTGTTGCCGCCGAAGTTGAACTGCACCTCCGGCACCGGCAGATGCGGCGGCGGAGAGCGGAGGACGAGCACGCGGAGCGCCGTGCCCTCGGTCCCCGGCCGCCGATCGCGCAGGACCGGGTATTTCTGGCAGATCGTGAAGCGCGCCGTCGCGCCGATATCCCAGTGCGACGCCTTCTCGGCGGCGGGCCATGCCGCAAGCCAGAGCGTGCGCGCCATCTCGGGATCGTCGTTGCCGATCTCGGTGGTGAAGGCCTCGAGATCGTCGCGGCGGCCGAGCGAGGCGAGCAGGACGGCGATCTGGCGCCACTGCACGGGCGTGGCCAGATCGATGGATGCGAGGCACGCCGTGGCCAGGTCATCCGCCAGCGCATCGCCGCGCGTTGCGATGTCGAGGAGGGCGAGCGAGATATAGGCACCGATATCGGCGGCCTCGGCCGGTGGGTCCAGCGGCCCAGCCGGGCGGTGGCGGGCGATCATCTCGGGCAGCGTCTTGAGGCGGCCTGCTTCCTTCTCGATGATCGCGCGGGCATTCAGGTTGCGGATCACCAGCCGGTCGGGACCGCCCAGGGCCAGCGCCTGATCGAGCCAACGCGCCGCAACCTCGAGGCGGCCGCGCTGCTGCTGGGTGATCCCGATCAGCCCGACCACGTCGGGGTCCAGCGGTGCGGCCCGACAGATCGCCTCGTAGCGTTCGACGGCCTCCTCCAGCCGCCCCTCGCGATGCAGCGCAAGCGCCGCGGCCAGTTCGGATGCCCGTGCCATGATCCCCCTGCCAGGACGCCTGCCCATCATCCGGCATGTGGCGGTTGTCGCGCCCGCCTTGCCCGGATCTCTCACCACTTCTAGTCGCCGCCGCCGACGGTGCCTACCCTGGGATCGGAAATCGGCGCGAGAGACGGTCGGAGTCCGCGCCGCCCGGCCGTTTCCGGCAGATGCCATTCGCGCCCGCAGCAATTACAGTTGCCCTGTCGAACCAGCCGTGGCGTCATACCATCGTCTCAGCAGCCAGATGGAGGGCACGTGATGCAGGCTAGTTTCTCCCGTCGCCGTCTCGTCAGCCCAGAACGGATGCGGGCGCTGATGCAGCGCTCGGACCTCGCCGGCGCGGCGCAGCTCGGCAGCCATGTGGCGGCGATCCTGGCCTCGGGCGCGGCGCTCTGGGCGCTCTGGGGCACCTGGTGGGCGGTGCCGGCATTCATGGCGCACGGTGTGCTGCTGAACTTCCTCTATGCCGGCCAACATGAGCTCAGCCACGCGACGGTGTTCAAGACCCGCTGGCTGAACGAGATCTTCGGCCGGATCATCGGTTTCCTGATGCTCTACCCCCGCGATTTCGACAAGATCCAGCACTGGGCCCACCATCAGCATACCCAGAACTGGGAGAAGGACGGCGAGCTTGTCCGCGCCCCCTATACGCTGACGAGCTACCTGCTGTGGTTCTGGGGGCCGACCTATTGGTACAGCCGTGTCGCGCGGATCGTGCGGCTCTGCCTCGGCCGGGTGCCGGAGCCCTATGTCCGCCCCGATGAGCACGCGTTGGTCATTCGTGAGGCACGGGTACATGCGATGCTGTATGGCGCGATCGCCGCGGTCTCGATCGCCACCGGGTCATGGGCGGCGGTGACGCTGTGGCTGGCGCCGATGGTCGCGATGAAGTTCGTGCATCAATTGCAGAACACGATCGAACATCTCGGCCTCAGCCACGAGAACGACATCCTGCAGAACACCCGCACCACCAAGACCAACGCGGTGATGCGCTGGCTCTGCTGGCAGATGCCCTATCACACCGCCCATCACAGCTTCCCCAGCGTGCCGTTCTGGCGACTGCGCGATCTGGACGCGGCGATGCGCGAGGGTGGTGCTGCGCCATACGCCATGGGCTGGATCGAGTTCCAGGTGGAGGTGCTGCGCAAGCTCTGGTCCCGCTCCGAGGCCGACTATCCCTATGACGAGGTCTGGATCGTACCCCGCGGCGACGGCCGCGTGCAGCGGCTGGAGGCAGCGTAATCGCGGCCCCCGGCCGAGTGTTCAGCGCAGGAACTCGACCTCGATAAAGGCGCATTCGAAGTCGTTGGCGCTGCGCACGTCGTGCTCGACGCCCAACTCGCGGAAATAGGGGACGCCGTTTTGCATCGGCGCCTCGACGGTCGTGCCGTCGGGCAGATCGATCTCGAGCGCACCGTCGAACAGGGGCACCACGACATAGTCATAATCGTGCCGGTGCCAGCCGGTGTTGGCGCCGCGCCCGGCAAAGCGCCACTCGGTCACCCGAGTGCGCGCATTCTCGATCAACACCGTGCCGGTCGCCGTCCCGACGGTGGCGCCGGCATAGGGTTCCGCGCACATCGGACTAGGCGCTGTAGTCCGGCGCCACACGGTCCAACAGGCGCAGATACGCCTCCCATTGGAAGTCGCGCGGCGTCCCGGTGGCCTGCGAGACCGAGCTCGCCTCGTATTGCTGCGCGGTCCGCTCGCAGACCTCGTGCGGCGGCCAGCGCAGGTCGACGCCGCCGGCAAGCGCCGCGACCTGCGCCTGGCAGGCGCGTTCGAGGTTCAGCATCTTCTTTGCGGCGGCGCCAACGGTCGCGCCGCAGGTCAACATGCCGTGGTTGCGCAGGATCATCGTGTCGAGGTCCCCCAGATCGGCGACCAGCCGCTCGCGCTCGTCAAGGTCCAGCGCGATGCCCTCGTAGTCGTGGAACGCGATGCGGTCGTAGAACTGCAGCGACCACTGATTGAGCGGTAGGAGACCCTTCTCCTGGCTCGACACCGCAACGCCCGCAACGGTGTGGGTATGGGCGACGCAGGCCACGTCGGGCCGCGCGATGTGCACGGCGGAATGGATCGTGAAGCCGGCCGCATTCACCCCGTTGCCGAGCGGATCGTCGATCACCGCCCCCTCGTGATCGATCGTCACCAGGGTCGAGGCCTGGATCTCGTCGAAGCTGAGGCCGAAGGGATTGAGCAGGAAACGGTCATGGCCGACGCGCATCGAGATATGCGTGTAGATCCCGTCATCCATGCCGAAATGGGCGATCAGGCGATAGGCGGCGGCGAGATCGCGCCGCGCCACGGTCAGGTCGGTCTGGGAAAGATCGTCGGGCATCGGCGTGCTCCCTGTGCTGTCGGCCAACTGTACCTGATGGCAGTGGATTTGCGAGGATCGGGCGTCGTGGTCGTGTCCATGGTCGCGCTTACGGGCGGGGCAGCGGGGAGCGTCCGGCAACCGTGGTCCGGCGGCGATACTGCGCCATGCTCATGCCGGCGATCACCAGCGCCACGCCCAGGACTTGGGTCAGGCTCGGCACCGTGCCGAAGCCCCAGGCAATCAGCGTGCCGACGACCGGAACAAGGTTCAGGAACAGCGCGCAGATCGGCAGGCCGAGGCGCGCGATGCTGAGGTTCCAGAGGATGAGGCCCAGCACCAGCGGCCCGAGCGCCGCGATCGTGGCGATGGTCGCATCGAAGGCCGGCTGGCTGGGGTCGGCACGCCCGAAGCCCAACGTCCAGGCCCCGACGAACACCACGGCGTGCAGCGGCAGCGCCCAGAGGATCGAGATACGCGTGCGCACGATGCTGGAGGTGTCCGGCAGCCAGCGCGGCACCGAGAGGGAATAGAGGCTCCAGCAGACCTGTGCGACCATCACCAGCGCGAGGCCCAGCACCGGGCGGTCGCCGCCCTGCCCCCCGGCCGCAGGCGTCGCCAGGATCGCGCCCGGCACGACCAGAACCAGCGCCAGCAGAAGGGCGCGCTCGGGCGCCTTGCCGGTGACGGCCCAGGTCACCAGGCTAGCGGTGATCGGCATCACGGCGGCGGCGGTGGCCGAGACGACCGGGTTCCCGATGACCGCGCCGGTCGCGTAGAGCAGGCCGAAGCACGCGAACAGCAGCCCCAGCGCGAAGCCCCGCGTCATCGGCACGGACGGTCGTGCGGCCGTGGCCGTGGCCATGCGGTTGGCGGTGGTCTGATCGGCGGCGGTGCGGTTGGCTGCGGTGCGGTTGGCTGCGGTGTGATCGGCGGCAGTGGCGCGGTGGGACAGCGCGGCGATCGCACCGAAGGCAGCGGCGGCGAGAAGATAGCGCAGGACATTCAGCGTCGCCGGGTCCCAACGCTCCCCCAGCACATGAAGGGCCGGCGCCTGGAACGACCACATCGTCACCGTCGCGACCAGCGGGCCGTAGAGCGTGAGCGTCGCCCTCACGGCTGGGGCCGAGGCACGGCGCCGGGGACGGATCGCGACACGGGTCTGGGGGCGTGGCGGTGCGGTGCCTCGGCGATCAGGTACAGGATCTCCAGCGCCACTGTCGCGGCAAGCCATGCCGTCTGACCCTGCATGTCGAAGCCCGGCGTGACCGTGTTGATATCGGCACCCACGATGTCGAGCCCCGTCAGCGCGCGCAGCAGCCCCAGCCCCTCGCGCGCCGTCAGCCCGCCCCAGGCCGGCGTGAAAACGCCCGGCGCCGTGGCCGGGTCGAACACGTCCATATCGACGCACAGGAAAACCGGCGCCTCGCCGACGATCCGGCGGATGCGCGCGGCGGTGGCTGGGATGCCCTCGACCTCGATCACGCTCATCGGGATCAGGCGGTAGCCGAGCGTCTCGGCATGTTCGAACACGCCGGGGACATAGGCGAAGCCGCGAAGGCCTGCATGGACCGAGCGCTCCGGCGCCACCAGCCCGCGCTCGGCTGCATGGGCGAAGGTGGTCGCGGGGTCGAGCGGCGGCGCGTTGACGCCCGGCTTCGGCGGATAGGCGTCGGTGTGGCTGTCGAGATGGATGACCGCGAGACCCGGATAGGCCGCACCCAGCGCCGCCATCGCCGGCACGCTCACCATGCCGTCGCCGCCGAGACCGACGGGCACCGCGCCCGCCTCGATCACGGCGGCATAGGCCGCCTCCATCCGCGCGAGCGCGGCGTCGTGGTCGCCTTGGACCACCGCCACATCGCCCAGATCGACAAGGCCGAGCGCTGCCACCGGATCGTGCGCTTCCGCGTCCTCGGGTCGATGGTGGCGCACCATGTCGGTCGACATCATGCGGATGGCCGCCGGCCCCAGCCGGGCGCCGGTGCGCCGGGGATGCAGGCCGGCATCGAACGGCAGGCCCATGATCGCCGCCCGCGCGCCCGCCGGATCGGGCCGCTGGGGCACGCCGAGGAAGCTGCCGACCGGGCGGAACAGGTCGTGGGCCATCCGCGGCTCAGATCGGATCGCGGATGAGCGGCGAGGTGGAGCAGTGGATGCCGCCCCCGCCCTCGTAGACCAGGTCATAGGGCACGCTCACGATCTCGACGCCCAGCCTGTCCAGCCGCTCGGCGGTCCGCGGGCTGAGGCCGTCCTGCATGATCACGCGCCCCGGCGCGACGGCGAGGCAGTTGAGGCAGCCGACCGCGTCCTCGGGATGCACCTCGATCTGCCGGATGCCGAGCGCGTCGAGCTTCTCCAG
Source organism: Pseudomonadota bacterium (assembly GCA_039199465.1). GTDB lineage: Bacteria > Pseudomonadota > Alphaproteobacteria > Rhodobacterales > Rhodobacteraceae > Thermohalobaculum. The sequence continues at coordinate 216 of JBCCSW010000026.1, read as the reverse complement.
GAACCAGAAGGGAAGCTGCGTCGGGTTGGTGATGGCCACATCTTCGGCGATCATCACCAGCGCGCCGTCGATATGCAGCCGATAGCCGGTCAGATCGACGCGAATGACCTCGGCACCCGCCTCGCGCAGCACTTCCTCGACCTGGCGCGTGCCTTCCTCGTTGACGCGCGACGATCGGCCGATGACGGCGAGGCCGGGGCGCAGCCAGACGAAGCT
>JBCCSW010000025.1:0-19274 GCA_039199465.1 Pseudomonadota bacterium | reverse complement strand
GTCGACGGGTCGGTCGTCGCCGGCAAGGTACGCGAGAGCGACGACAGCAAGTACGGCTATGACGCCCAGAAGGACCAGTACGGCGATCTCGTCGGCTGGGGCATCATCGATCCGGCCAAGGTCGTGCGCTGCGCGCTCGAGGACGCGTCCTCGGTCGCCGGCCTGCTCATCACGACCGAGGCGATGGTCGCCGAGAAGCCCGAGAAGAAGGACGCCGGTGCCGGCGCCGGCATGGGCGACATGGGCGGCATGGGCGGCATGATGTAGGACCGCATGCAGGTCGGCCGGTCGGCGCCTGCGCCACCAGGCCGCTTCATGCCAGCATCACGATAGGGCCGTCTGCATCGGCAGACGGCCCTTTTTTTGTGCCCGGCGTCCAGTGCGCTGCACCAGCGAGAAGGACGCGCTTCCAGTCAGGAAATCCCGGAGAAGGCGTTGCAACCGGTCGTTGCGTCAGCTGTGCCATGCGGCACAACGACCGACGGGTCGGCAGGGTAGATGCGTTGGCGTGGTCGAGAGCACGGAGCCTCGACCGCAAGCCAAGCGAAGGAACCCTGCCATGACCCAACAGCGTCCGCAGTCCGGTGTCTTGCTTTGTAAACCGGCCCTTGTTCCGGCCCTTGCCGCGGCCATCGCCCTGTCGATCAGCCCGGTCGTCAGTGTCCCGTCGGCACGCGCCGGCGATCTGTCTCTCTCCCTCGCCGCTCGTGTATCGCAGGTTGCAGCGCCGCGCCGCGCCGCGCTTCCGGTCAGTGTCGGCACGGATGCCGTGGACGCGCCCGCCGCCGAGGCCGGCATCCCGGATGAGGCGGCGGAAAGCCTGCTCACGCCGCCGCGGCACGCCGTGGGCGCCTATCGGCTGATCCTGCTGGCTGCAGGCCTCGGCAACTGGCGGCTGGCAGAGGCGCTGCTGACCGTCTGGCGGGCGGCCCAGCCACAGGGCCTGCGCTCGGGCGGCCGCCCCGCCGCGCATGAACTCGCCGCTTTTCCGGCGGGCGAGGCCGATCCCGGCTGAAGGACGCGATACCATAGCGGTCGCGCGGGCATGACGGCACTGTGACGGGCCCATTGCCGATACGCACTGGCAAACGATCGCCAACGCGACAGACTTTATCGCGAGAAGGATTGGAGGTGGCCATGCCGCGCAGCGAACGCTCAGCACTCGACACGGTCTTCGCCCTGCAGCGCCGCGGGCGCCTCGGTCTACCGCTCGGCGTGGTTGTGGTCCCGACGCTCGTCGCCATGCTCGCAGCACTCAGCGTGCCGGCGGTGGCGGGCGAGCCTGCCGTCCCGCTTCAGATCCAGGCGGTGGAGGAGGGCGATACCGCGTCGGACACGGGCGCGGAAGGCGGCGAGAGCGCCGCAAGCGAGAGCGTTACTGTCGAGAACGACGCAGCCGGAGACGACGCCGACCCCACGGCGGAGACCGCCGAAAGCGGCAGTACGGACGCCACGGCAGAAGAGAGCGAGCCGATGACCGTCGCCCGCGTAGGCGAGGTGCTGAGCCGGCTGGACGAGGAGGCGCAGCGCTCGCCCGACGGGACGGTGATGCAGATCACGATCGAGGGCACCGCGCTGATGTTCGTGAGCGACCCGCGCCATAACCGAATGCGGCTGATGTCGCGCATCGGCCCCGCGGATGCGCTGAGCGAGGAACAGCTGATGCGCATCGCCCAGGCCAATTTCGACACGGCGCTCGATGCGCGATACGCCGTTGCGCGCGGGCAGATCTGGTCGGTCTATATCCATCCCCTGGCGGAGCTGACCGAGACCCAGCTGATCGAGGCCGTGGGCCAGGTCGTCAACGCCGCCGAGAGCTTCGGGACCACCTATTCGAGCGGGCTGCTCAGCTTCGGCGGCGGCGATGCCGCGGCCGCCGCCCAGCGCGAGCTGATCGACAAGCTGCTGAAGCGCGGCCAGCCGATCTGACGCGCGCCACCGCGCCCTACTGCGCCGCCATCGCGCGCTGCGCGCAGAAGCACGGCGCCTTGACCGGCACCTCGGCCCGGGCCTCGGCCAGGGTCAGGCGCTGACGGATATGGACGATCTCCACGCCCTCGTCGCGCGCCACGAGGCAGTCGTGCAGGCCGCGCAGTGCCCAGACATTCTCGGGATGCACACAGGCGCGGCGGAGCGTGCCGTCGAGGCCTAGATCGGCGCGGAAGACGGCTTCCGCTTCCTGCATCCGACCCTGTTCGAACAACAGCGCGCCCAGCGCATGGCGCGTCGGCTGCATCCAGCCCCAGGGCTCGTCATAGGGCAGCGCGTCCTCGCGCCGGACCGCCTCGCGCAGATGGGCGAAGGCGGTGTCGTAGTTGCCCTTGCGGTATTCCAACTCGCCCTCGAGCATCGCCTCCGCGACCTGCAGCAGGTCGGTGACCGTGTTGTTATGCACCAGCCGGCTGTCCTGCTGGGCGGCCTTGGCCTCGTAGAAGGCAGTGCGCGCCGCCTCGGCCTCGGCGATGTTGCCGAGCGCGCTGTGGGCGACCGCCTTGGCATAGCGCATGATCGACACGGTCGAGCAGTAGAGCGCCCGATCATCAGGCTCGCGCTGGGCGACGATGTCCTCCCAACGCCCGAACCGCACCAGGACGTGCTGCTTCATCGCGATGAATGCCTCGAGGAAGTCGGCCATCGGCGGGCTCTCGACGCGCAGCATCTCCTCGGGCGTGGTCGCGATCAGCTCCTCGGCGGCCGCCATGGCGGGCGTGAACTGGCCGAGGAACATCGCGCCGTAGATGGCGAAGTGGTAGTCGTGCACGCGATAGAGCGTGTAGACGTTCTTCATGCCGCGGTCGGCCATGTAGCGACGGTCGGCGCGGATCGCCTCCTGATTCCAGTGCAGCACCTCGGCATAGTGGCCGCAGAGCACGTCGATATGCGTCGGCATATGGACCAGATGGCCGAGATCGGGCGCGAGCGTTCGCAGCCGGTCGCCGGTACGAAGCGCGCGTTCGGGGAAGGGCGACATCTCCATCAGGTGCACATGCAGGTGCAGCAACCCCGGATGCGACCAGGCCAGCGGATCCGTGGCGAAGGCCTCGTCCAGGGTCGCCATCGCCTCCAAAGTCCCCGCGCCCTCGGCCGGACGGCCGGTGTCGAGGTCCCACATGCGCCAGGGTGTCTCGTTCATGATCGCCTCGACGAAGACGGCGCGCACCTCGCGGTCGTCGCGATGGGCGTGGAAGGCTGAGCGCATTGCGGCGGTGAAGGCGCGGTCCCAGGCGTCCATCCCGTCGGCCGGCACACGCTGGGGATAGCGCGCGGCGAGTGCCGCGATCAGCGCCTGCTCGACCGGTGTCGCAGCCGTGGCGTGGCGCGTGGCCTCGGCGGTCGCATCATAGGCCTCGGCCAGGGCCTTGGCACGACCACGCTCGTCATAGAGATGCCAGGGCAGGTTGTAGTTGGGTCCGGCGGCGTAAGCGATGCCCCAATGGGCCATGGCACAGGTCGGATCATGCTCCAGCGCCCGCTTGAAGCAGGTGATCGCCTCGCCATGATTGAAGCCGTACAGCCAGTTCAGCCCGCGATCGAACCATAGCTGGGCCTCGGGCCCCGTTGCCGTGACAGGCCGCGTGAACGCACCAAGATCGTACTGATCCAAAGGCAGCCTCCGCTTGTCTGGGTCTGGCATCGTGGACTGGATCGCCGGGCCTCTGCGGCCAGGATGTCGCAGCGATGCGCGTCGAACGTGCCGCGACACTGCGCGTGTCGCGGCGGCGTGACAATCAGAAAGCGATGACAGGCCCCTGAAAGTCGACCAGAAACGCGGCCTGACGCGGGTTTGGAGGGCGCGATGGCCATGACGGCGACGGTGAGCGATCTGACGCTGCGCGACGCTGAGGGGCGCGATGCGCCGGCGCTGGCGGCTCTCATGAACACGCTGGCCGTTGCGACGCAGAGTTCGCCAGGCGTCATGACGGCCGAGGCGGTGCGGGAGGGTCCCATGGCGATGGCATCGATGCGCCTGCGCGTGGCGGTGAGGGGCGACACGGTACTGGGCTACACGCTGACCTCCCCGGCCTATGAGACCGCCTTCGCCCAGCGCGGCCGCTACATGAGCGATCTGGCCGTGGCCGAGAACGCACGGCGCCAGGGTGTCGGCCAGGCGCTGATCCGCGACGCGGCGCGCCTGACCGCGGCCGAGGGCGGGCGCTTTCTGTGGTGGGTGGTGATGCCCTCGAACACCGAGGCGCTGGCGCTTTACGACCGCTATGACGGAATCTGCGAGACGCTGCAGTGCCGCGCGATCTTCGGCGCCCCCTTCGAGGCGCTGCTCGCTTGAGCGCGCCCCGCGGTTTCGCCGCGTCCGCCTGCTGGCCCGGCGCAGCGTGGCCGGGGCGGGATGATGCGGGGCGCGATGATGCGGGGCGCCGCGCGGCTTGACCCTTGCAAGCGCGCGGATTTGAGCGCTTCATCTGAGCGGTAGCGTGCAGGCCGCAGGGAGCCGCGCGCAGGGCATTCCGGGATCACGCCGATGGCTGACGACATGCTGACAAACGCGCAGACGCGCGACCTCGAAGCGCTGCTGCACCCCTACACCAATGCAGGCGTGCACCGCACCGTCGGCGGCCACATGATCGAGGGCGGCTCGGGCATCCATGTGTGGGACGACAGCGGCAAGCGCTACATCGAGGGCATGGCCGGTCTGTGGTGCTGCGGTCTCGGCTTCGGCGATGCCGAGTTGGTCGAGGCGGCGCAGGCACAGCTGGCACGGCTGCCCTATTATCACCTGTTCGGCGGGCGCACGCATGAGCCGGCGATCGAGCTGGCCGAAGCGATCAAGGACATCTTCCCCGTCCCCATGGCTCGGGTGTTCTACGCCTCCAGCGGTTCGGAGGCTAACGACACCCAGGTCAAGCTGACATGGTATATGAACAATGCGCTCGGCCGGCCTGAGAAGAAGAAGATCATCAGCCGGCGTCGGGGCTATCACGGCGTGACGCTGGTCTCTGCCTCGATGACGGGGCTGCCGGTCAATCACGGCCAGTTCGATCTGCCCTTCCATTTCGTCAAGCATACCCGCACGCCGCACCACTGGCGCGAGGCGCATGAGGGCGAGAGCGAGCTGGAGTTCTCGAGCCGCCTGGCGGCCGAGCTGGACGCGTTGATCGAGGACGAGGGCCCCGAGACCGTCGCCGCCTTCATCGCCGAGCCTGTGATGGGCGCCGGCGGCGTGATCGTCCCGCCCGAGGGGTATTTCGCGGCGATCCAGCCGGTGCTGGCCAAGCACGACGTGGCGCTGATCGACGACGAGGTTATCTGCGGCTTCGGGCGCACCGGCAATTGGTTCGGGGCAGAGACGTTCGGGATGCAGCCGCGCTCAGTCTCGATGGCCAAGCAGATGACGGGCGGCTACGTGCCGCTGTCGGCGGTAGCGATGGACCGGGACATGGCCGAGGCGATCGAGGCGGAATCGGCCCGGCATCCGAGCCTGGGTCACGGCTTCACCTATGGCGGCCATCCGCTGGGATGCGCCGTCGCCGTGAAGGCGATCGAGATCTATCGCAAGCGCGACATCGTCGGCCATGTCCGTCGCATCGCGCCGGGCTTCCAGGCGCAGCTGCGCCATTTCGCCGATCATCCGCTGGTGGGCGAGGCGCGCGGCGTCGGGCTTGTGGGCGGGCTGGAGCTGAGCCCCGATCCCGCCGCGCGGGCCAGCTTCGCCGAGCCCGGCAAGGTGGGCGCCAAGGTGGCGCAGGAGATGCTGGCACGTGGCGTCATCGTGCGCGCGATCGGCGATACAGTGGCATTCTGCCCGCCGATGGTCATCGACGACGCTGCGATCGAGGAGATGTTCGCGCCGCTCGAAGACTCGCTGGACGCGGCCCATGCTTGGGCCAAGGCTGAGGGCCATCTGTCCTGAAATGAAGCGTTTTTTCCGGCTTTGAGGACCTGATTAAGGCCGTTCCTTGGCGGAGCAATACCCGCCATGCGTGTACTTTCGCGCAGAGCGTGTCGTCAAACTGTCCCAAACCGAAGTCGCCATGCACTTGCCTAAAACTTTGTTCACTCATCGGTGTCAGGCCGATGGAAACGAGTCGTCGTTTGTGCCTTCTTGCTGTCGGTCTGATGCCGCTTTCGTCGCGGTTGTAGTATCGAGGATGGCGAGTATGGCCAATGAGCACCCAGCGATGAGATCGAGGAGAGGCGTATCCATGCGCCTGCCGACGCGCGAGATCACGGCGCCGTTCATCGCAGGTGTCATTGCCGGCTTCGGCATCATGACGGCGCATGTGCCGACGATGCTTGAGATCGTTGGCGAGGGTGTGGTGCTCATGACCGCCGGCTGCGGTGCCGCCGCCTGTTTCGCGGTGGTGATGCAGCGGATGCCCGGCCTCTCGATGTCGCGAGTGGCGCTGCTGGCCGCCGCGATCGGCACGGCGATGACCTTTGTCTCCACACTGACCGAGGAGGCGGGGCCGGGCCTGCAGGCCGAGACGCCCGAGGACCCTGCCCCCCGCTCGCTGCCGCCGCGCCTGGCGCCAAACATGGGCAGCATCACGCTGCCCGACGGCAGCGTCGCGGCACGCTTCGGCTGACCTGACCCCAGACCTCGCCAAGCAGTGACGCGCGGCCGCGCTGCGATCGCCGCGGACCACTACCACAGCACAGCATCGCCACCGGCAGACTTGACCGCGCCGCCCGATGGGCGCAGGGCCGTCACGCGCAGCAGCGGTCTTAGGGATGCCGGCGATCCGCCGCGCCGTGGGATCGAACGTCGCGGGATCTGGAGGGGGCGTGAGCGCTGGCACGGACGACCGTCTGATCGTTGGCATTGGGCTGAAAGTGGCCTCGGTCGCGGTGCTGATGGCGATGTCGAGCCTGGTGAAGGTCGCGACCGAAACCGTGCCCGCGGGCGAGATCGTGTTCTTCCGTTCGCTCTTCGCCGTGCCGCCGATCATCGCCTGGCTGTGGTGGCGAGGGGACCTCGCGACGGGGCTCAAGGTGGCGAGCCCGGTCAGCCACCTGCTGCGCGGCGCCATCGGCTGCACGGCGATGGCGCTGATGTTCACCGGCCTCGGCCTGCTGCCGCTGCCCGAGGTGACGGCCATCGCCTATGCCGCGCCGGTGATCGTCACGGTAATGGCGGCGATCTTCCTGGGCGAGCGCATCCGCGCCTGGCGCATCGGTGCGGTGCTGTTCGGCTTTGCAGGCGTGCTGGTGATCATGTCGCCGCGCCTCGCTGCGCTCGGCACGGGCCCGCTGGAGGGGGAGGCGCTGGGCGCCATCGCCCTGCTTGCCTGCACGGTGTTCATGGCGGCCGCGACCTGCATCGTGCGCAGCATGGTGCATCGCGAGGAATCGAGCGCGATCGTGTTCTGGTTCTCGATCTCGTGCACGGTCTACGCGCTGCTGACGGTCCCCTTCGGCTGGGTCATGCCCTCGCCCAGTATCCTGGCGGTGCTGGTCGGAGCTGGCATCCTGGGCGGGATCGGGCAGATCCTGCTGACCGAGAGCTTCCGCCACGGCGATGCCGGCGTGATCTCGCCCTTCGAGTACAGCTCGCTCTTGTTCTCGCTCGCCATCGGGTGGTTCGTGTTCGGCGAGACGCCGGTGGCAGAGACCTATCCGGGGGCGGCGATGGTGATCGCGGCCGGCCTCGTGATCCTGTGGCGCGAGCGCCGGGCCGCGGCCGAACGACAGGGGCGGAGCAGGGAACGGAGCGACGCCTTGACCCGCGCACGGGCGGTCACCAAAGGGGCGTCATGACCGGCCAAGCCTACAAGATCCTGACGCTCGCCGAGCATGAGCAGCTGTTGCGCGACGGGGTGTTCGCCGGATCGCCCGCCGATCTGGCCGACGGTTTCGTGCATCTCTCGACCGCAGAGCAGGTCGACGGGACGGCGGCCAAGCATTTCGCGGATCGGGGCGCATTGATGATCGCTGCCTGCCCGGTGGAGCGTCTGGGCGAGGCGCTGAGATGGGAGCCCTCCCGCGGCGGCGCGCTCTTTCCCCATCTCTACCGCGCTCTGACCATGGACGATATCGCGTGGATCCGCCCGCTGCCGCGCAGCGCAGACGGCCGCTATCGCCTGCCTGCGGGTGACAGCACGTGAGCGGCCCCGGCGAGAGCCTGTCGCGCGGGCTGGAGGGTATCGGGCTGGCCCTGTTGCGGCGCCTCGACCCCGAGACGGCGCATGGCCTGGCGCTGCGCGGATTGCGCGCGGGTTTCGGGCCTAGCGGCGGGCCCGTGACCGGGCCGCGGCTCACCACCGATCTGGCAGGTATCGCCCTCGCGAACCCGGTGGGCATCGCGGCCGGTTTCGACAAGAACGCCGAAGCGGTCGATGCGCTGTCGATGGCAGGTCCCGGTTTCGTCGAGCTCGGCGCGGTGACGCCGCGCCCGCAGCCCGGCAATCCGCGCCCGCGCCTGTTCCGGCTGAGCAGAGCGGAGGCGGTGATCAACCGCTTCGGCTTCAACAACGCGGGCATGGCGGCGATGGCGGATCGCCTGAGCGCCCATCGCGCCCAGCGGCCGGCAGGCGCGGCGCCGGTCGGCCTGAACCTCGGCGCCAACAAGGACAGCGCGGACCGTGCCGGCGACTACATCACGCTGATCCGGGGGCTTGGCGAACGCGCCGACTTCGTCACGATCAACGTGTCCTCGCCGAACACCGAAAGGCTGCGCGACCTGCAGGGCGCGGCGGCGTTGTCGGCGTTGATGATGGATGCCGCGATGGCGCGGGACGAGACGGCCGACGCACATGGCGGACGGCTGCCGCTGTTCCTGAAGATCGCGCCCGACCTCGACGATGATGAGATCGACGACATCGCCGAGGCGGCGCTGAACCATGGCATCGATGCGATCATCGCCACCAACACGACGCTCTCGCGTGAGGGCATCGCCGGTCGGCATGCGGGCGAGGCCGGCGGGCTGTCCGGGCCGCCACTGTTCGCACGGTCGACCCGCGTGCTGGCGCGGCTCTGGCTGGCGAGCGAGGGGCGCATCCCGCTGATCGGCGTCGGCGGGATCGGCAGCGCCGCGGATGCCTATGCCAAGATCCGGGCAGGAGCCTCGGCCGTTCAGCTTTACACGGCGCTGGCCTATTGCGGGCTGTGGCTGGTGCACGACATCGCGCGGGGGTTGGATGCGGCGCTGGCGCGCGATGGTTATGCCAGCGTGGCCGAGGCTGTGGGCGTCGAGGCGGCGACCCTCGCCTCCAACCGCGGATAGTGCAGCGCGAGCGTGACGGCGCGCAGGATCAGGAAGCCCCAGATCGCGGCCCAGGTGCCGTGATTGCCGACCGAGACGGTGGCCACCCAGCCGAGCGGGATGAAGAGCCCCGCCGAGATCGCCATGGTATCGCGCATCGCCCGCCCCTCGGCTGCGCCGACGAAGATGCCGTCCAGCATGAACGCGGCCACGCCCACCATGGGTATCAGCGCGGCCCAGAGCGCATAGTCGGCCGCCGTCTCGCGCACGGCCGCGACGTCGGTGAAGAGCGCGATCAGTGCCCCCGAGCTGAGCGCGAGCAATCCCGACAGTCCCACGGCCAGCACCGCGCCGGACCAGGCAACCACCCGGACGGCGCGGCGCATGGCGCCCGGCGAGCGTCGGCCGATGGCGCGGCCGACCAGGCTCTCGGCCGCGATGGCGAAGCCGTCCAGCGCGGCCGTCGTGACGAAGAAGAACTCGATCAGCACACCGTTGACGGCCATCATCAGATCGCCCTGCATCGAGCCGAGGCGCGCGAACCAGGCGAAGGCGGCGCTGATCAGCACCGTGCGCAGGAAGATGTCGCGGTTGAGCGTCAGGAGTTGCGCAAGCTCGGGGCCGCGGAAGACACGGGCGAGCGTCAGGTCTTCGGCTTCCGGCAGCAGGCGACGGGCCACGCGATGCGCGGCGACGAGGCCATAGACGAGCCCGCAGACCTGGGCGATCACGGTGCCGAGCGCCACGCCGCGGATGCCGAGATCGAGGCCCAGTACCAGCGCCAGCGTCGCCGCGACGTTGATGAACGACACGGCGAGTTGTAGCCGGAACAGCACGCCGGTGCGTCCCTGCCCGGCGAACCAGCCCATCAGCGCATATGTCATCAGCTCGACCGGTGCGCCCAGCAGGCGCAGGCGGATATAGGTGCCGGCCGCCGTCTCGGCCGCGTCGGACGCCGCGAACAGCGCGGTGGCGAGTGCCACCAGCGGCGTGCGCAGCACGACCAGCACCAGCCCGATGACCAGCGCGATGGCGAGACCCCGGAGAAGGGTGCGGACCGCACGACCGGGCTGCCCCGCGCCGATCGCCTGGGCGGTCAACCCGCCGATCCCCATGTCGAGGAAGTTGAACGAGCTCAGCACCAGCGCGATCGCGGCGGCACCCAGGGCCACGGCGGCCAGCAGCACCGTGTCGCCCGTATTGCCCATGATCGCGGTATCGACCGCACCCTGCAGCGGCACCGCGGCATTGGACAGCACCACAGGCAGCGCGATGACCAGGACCGTCCTGGTCGTCAGCGGCGGCTCGGCGCTCCCGGCCGCGGCGGGGTCAGGGGCCAGTTCGCGCCGCTCGGCGTTGGACGGGTTATCCAAGGCTCGGCCGGCGGCTAGGCGCCGTGCAGGCGCGAGCGCGGCACCTCGTCATCGACATCCAGATCGCTGACATCGTCCAGCATCGAGCGTGCGTAACGATCCTCCTTCCCGCGCCCGTCCTCGTCCCCGGCCGCTGCTGCGGCGCGGCGACGCGCGATGATACGATCCTCGATCCAGTGGGTGACGGCATAGACGATGCCGAGGGCCGCGAGCGCCGCCGCCAGGCCCAGCAGAAGCTGCCCCGAGGCGGTCTCGACATCGACCAGCACGAATTTGCGCACGATGGCGAGCACGCCGATGATCACGACCGTCCGGACCTGCACGAGGCCATGATGGCCGCGCACGGATTGCAGCACGGAATGCGCCAGCTCGATCGCGATCAGCGCGGCCAGCGCCCGGTCGAACAGCGTCTGGAAGGTCGCATAGTCGAACACCTCGCCCACGACCGTCGCGATCGGCCAGAGCGCGCGCAGAAAGCTGACGGTCGCGATCACGATCACCGCCGACATGCCGACGAGCAGGATCGCCGAGACCGCCCGTTCGAAAGTCTCGTAGCGCAGCAGGTTGTTGACGGCTTCGGCCATCCGACGCTCCCGTAATGCGGTGTACCCCGGCTCAAAATGGTGCGTGGCCAGGTCCGGCACCGTGCGAGGCTGCAACTTAACGGCCATTCGCGGGGTTTTCCGCGCCGTGCCCGAACGCCGACCGGGTGGAACTCTCGGCCGTGTATGGCCGGCGCTCGGCGCTAGCCCTCGGGCATCAGAAAATGGCCGCGCAGCATGGCGATGGGGCGCGCGCGCTCGTCCTGCCATGCCTCGACGTGGACATTGGCGACGCGGCGGCCGCTTTTCTGCACGCGGGCGCGGGCGAAGCTGTCGCGCGGCCTGCCCGAGCGGAGGTAGTCGACCGTGATGTCGATGGTCTTCGGCAATGCCGGGAAGTCACCTCGCTGGATCGCGGCTGCGGCGTCGCCACCGGCCTCCAGCGCCGACAGCACGCGGTCCCACGCAAGCTGCATCATGCCGGTAATCTCGAGCAGCGAGCCGGTGACGCCACCATGGATCGCCGGCAGGAACGGATTGCCGACGAGGTGCTTTGCGAAGGGCAGCACCATGGTCAGCTCGTCGCCATGGCGGAGGGCTTCGACGCCGAGCAGGCGGTTGTAGGGCACCGCATCGATCAGCGCCGCCAGCGCGGCGGCCCGCTCGCGTTCGCGCGTCTCGGCGGTGGCATGGGCGTCGGGCGGGCTCACGGCGTGTCGGCCTTGCGTTCCAGGATGAAGGCCCCGGCGGCCGAGGCGATGGGCAGCGGCTCGCCACCGTCAAGCGCGGCTTCCTGATAGGCGATGGCGCGGGCGAAGGCGACGGCGCGGGTCACGCGGTAGCACTCGGCCCGGGCGATGACGCGTGCCCCTGGTCGTGCCGGGCGCATATAGTCGATGCGCAAATCCAGCGTCGCCGTCGAGAGGATGCGTGGCCGCGCCATGGGGGTGCCTTGGCTGGCGTCGGCCTCGCCGCCTTCGGTCCTGGGCGGTGGCGCGGGCGCTGCCATGACCGCCGACCCGCACGCCGTGTCGAGCAGCGCCGTGATAACCCCGCCATGCATCACGCCGGTATGCGGATCGCCGACCAGCCGGGCATCGTACTCGACCGAGAGCAGCGCCAGGCCGTCGGCCGCGCCGTGCAGCCGCATTCCGAGCTCGGCCGAGAACGGCAGACCGTGCATGACCTTGCCCACGCCCAGCTCTGCGCCGACCGGCAGCGCGCCATGGGCCGCCAGCGTCGTGCCCGCGCCCATCACAGTTGCGATATCTGCCGGCGGCTCTGGCTCTTTCATCGCGCCGCTTGAAACCTTTTCGCGTAGTCATCGTTGTTGTTTATCAACGGGCTGCCACCCCCCGAACGGCAGCACCGGCACCCGTTGGTAGAAGGCGAACGCCATCCATGTCGAGGGAATTGCAGAGCCAAGTTGACGCGCACGTCACTTTATTCTTGACGTAAACGTCAGACTGCGAGATTGCACAGTACCAAGATGGTGGCCATATCGCCGGGGGCGACATGGAGCTGACAATGTCCGAAGAGACCTACACCATTGGCGAGATGTGCAAGGCGTTCGACGTGACGCCCCGCGCGCTTCGTTTCTACGAGCAGAAGGAGCTGCTGACGCCGATCCGGCAGGGGCAGCACCGCCACTATACCAGCCGCGACCGCGCGCGGCTGACACTGATCCTGCGCGGCAAGCGCTTCGGCTTCAGTCTGGCCGAGATCCGCGAGCTGTTGGAGCTCTACTATGTGGGCGACAGCCAGGTGACGCAGCTTACGGCCACCCTGCAGGCGGCCCGCAAGCACCACGAGGAACTGATCGAGCGGCGCGACGAGCTGACGACGGCGATCGCCGAGCTCGAGGACCAGATGCGTCTCGTCACCGAGATGCTCGACAACAAACAGACCCTCGCCGCCGGGTGAGCCGGCGGACGGGGGGCATAGCATGGACGACGGGCGGGCCCGCCGTGGCGCCTGCCCCATGCCGGAGGACCAGATGCCAACCTATACGCCCCCTCTCGCCGACCACCGTTTCGTTCTGCACGAGGTGCTGCGCGTCCACGAGCGCACCGAGATCGAGGGCTATGAGGCGCTCGACCAGGATCTGACCGGCCAGATCCTGGAGGAGGCCGGCAAGATCGCGCGCGACGTGCTGGCGCCGTTGAACCAGATCGGCGACCAGCAGGGCTGCAGGCTGGAGAACGGGGTCGTGCGCACGCCCGAGGGCTTCAAGGAGGCCTGGGCGACGCTGGTGGAGGGCGGCTGGCCCTCGCTGGAATGCGCCGAGGAGTATGGCGGCCAGGGCATTCCCTCGGTGCTGAACATCCATGTCGGCACCATGAAGTCGGCCGCCAACATGGCCTTCATGATGTATTCGGGCCTGACGCACGGGGCCTATAGCGCGCTGCGCGACCATGGCAGCGATGAGCAGAAGCAGACCTATCTGCCGAAGCTGGTGTCGGGGGAATGGACCGGCACGATGAACCTGACCGAGCCGCAATGCGGCACCGATCTCGGCATGATCCGCACCAAGGCCGTGCCGAACGGCGACGGCTCGTACCATGTCAGCGGCCAGAAGATCTTCATCTCGGCCGGCGAGCATGACCTGGCTGAGAACATCATCCACCTCGTACTGGCGCGCACCCCGGATGCGCCGGCCGGCACGAAGGGCATCAGCCTGTTCGTGGTGCCGAAGTTCCTGGTGAACGGCGACGGCAGCCTCGGCCAGCGCAACAGCCTCGCCTGCGGCAAGGTCGAGGAAAAGATGGGCATCCACGGCAACTCGACCTGCGTCATGAACTATGACGAGGCCACCGGCTGGATGGTGGGCGAGGAGAACAAGGGCCTGCGGGCCATGTTCACCATGATGAACGAGGCGCGCCTGCTGGTCGGCATGCAGGGCCTGGCGATCGCGCAGGCGGCCTATCAGGCCGCGGCCGACTACGCGAAGGATCGCGTGCAGGGCCGTGCCGTGACCGGTGCGGCCGCGCCCGAGAAGGCGGCCGATCCGCTTATCGTGCATCCGGACGTGCGCCGTCTGCTCTTGGACCAGAAGGCCTTCGTCGAGGGCGGCACGGCCTTTCTGGCCGAGATGTGCATGGCGCTGGACGCCGAGCATCGCCACACCAACCCGGGCGAGCGGGAGAAATCGGCCGAGCGCGTCGCGCTGCTGACGCCGGTCGTCAAGGCGCATCTGACCGAGGAGGGGTACCGCCTAACCTCGAATGCGCTGCAGGTGTTCGGCGGCCACGGCTATATCGAAGAATACGGCATGACGCAGTTCGTGCGCGATGCCCGGATCACCATGATCTACGAGGGGGCGACGGGGGTTCAGGCGCTCGATCTCGTCGGCCGCAAGCTGGGCGCCAACGGCGGCCGGGCACTGATGGCGTATATGCACGAGATCAAGGAGTTCTGCGCCGCCAACAAGGAGCATGCGGATCTGGAAAAGGACTTCCTGGGCCCGCTGAAGGCCGCCTCGAAGGACCTGCAGGCGGCGGCGATGTACTTCATGCAGCAGCTCAAGAACCCGAACGCGGCGCTGGCCGGCTCGGTCGATTTCCTGCACCTCTTCGGCCATGTCGGGATCGGCTATGCCTGGGCCAAGATGGCGAAGGCGGCGCATCAGGGTCTGGCCGAGGGCCGAGGCGACGCCGACTTCTACCGCAACAAGATCATGACCGGGCGCTACTACATGAGCCGGGTGCTGCCCGAGACCGGGCTGCGCTTGGCGCGCATCCAGTCGGGTGCCGAGCCGGTGATGGACCTACCGGCCGAGGCGTTCTGAGCGACGCAGGCAAGCGACAGCGCCTGCCCTAGCGGAACTTCGAACGCGCCAGGGCGGGTGCAAAAGCACGCAGCCGGTTGAACCGGCCTCCTTCCACTGCCTTGATGGTCGCGCGGCATTGACCGGGCGGCGACAAGGAGAGCGGCATGACCATCGAAAAGGCCATCATCGTGGACGAGGAGCAGCTGGCGGCGCTGACCGGCGGCGGCGCCACCTGGCTGATGCAGCGGCGGCGCTGGAACTATCGCGGCCGCATCGGGCTGGTGGTGCGCGGGTCGGGCGCGGTGTCGGCGGTGGCCGAGATGGCCGATTGCCTCGAGGCGATCGAGAACGCCACGGGCATGGCCTCTGCTGCGGGGCATCACGGCTTGGACGCCGATGCCCAGAAGGCGGCGCTTGAGGCTGGGGCGACCGTGCCCTGGGTGCTGGCAGGCGTCATGGCGCTGCCGACGCCGGTGAGCTTCGAGCAGGGCCGTGCGCCGGGACCGAACATCAACCTGGACGCGGTCACCGGTGCCGCCGTCGTCGCCGCTGCCGGTGGCGCGCCCGCCACTGCCGCACCGCCAGCGGAGGTGCCGACGGCTAAGGCGCCTGCGACGCCGGCGAAACCGACGCCGGCCAAGCCGAAACCTACCCCTGCGGCGACCAAAAAGCCCGAAGCGGCGCCCAAGCCGGCCGCCGCCAGCACTGCAAAGCCGGCAGCGAAGCCAAAACCGGAACCGTCACCAGAACCGGCGCAATCCACGGCGGCGCGCGGGATCAGCTGGATCCGCCGGATCTTCATCGGCGACTGAAGGCCCGAGCCGCGCCGGTTCCGGCCCTGAACACAACAAAGCCCTAGCCGGGCCCGGGAGAGAGACGCGATGACCGAAGCCTTCATCTATGACGCGGTCCGCACGCCGCGCGGCGCCAGAAAGAACGGCAGCCTGCACGAGGTCACCTCGCTGGCGCTCTCGGCCCAGGTCCTGAATGCGCTGAAGGACCGGAACCATCTCGACACCGCCGAGGTGGAGGACGTCATCTGGGGCTGCGTCACGCCGGTCGGCGAGCAGGGCGGCGAGATCGCCCGATCGGCCGTGCTCTACGCCGGCTGGGACGAGCGCGTGCCGGGGCTGCACATCAACCGTTTCTGCGCCTCGGGGCTTGAGGCCGTGAACCTGGCCGCGAACCAGGTGAAGGGCGGTGCCGGCGATCTCTATGTCGCGGGTGGCGTCGAGATGATGAGCCGCGTGCCCATGGGCTCGGACGGTTTCGCCATCGGCGTCGATCCGTATCTCGCGATGGCGTCGTATTTCGTGCCGCAGGGCATCTCGGCCGACATCATCGCGACCGAGTTCGGCTTCAGCCGCGACGATGTCGATCTTTACGCCGTCGAGAGCCAGAAGCGCGCCGCCACCGCCTGGGAGGAGGGGCGCTTCGAAAAGTCGGTGATGACCGTCACCGACCAGAACGGCGTGACGATCCTCGACCGCGACGAGCATCTGCGCCCCGGGACCGATATGCAGGCCCTCGGTGCGCTGAAGCCGAGCTTCAAGAACGAGGGCGAGGTGATGCCGGGCTTCGATGCCGTGGCGCTGCTCAAATATCCCCATCTGGAGCGGGTGAACCATGTCCACCACGCCGGCAACTCCTCGGGCATCGTCGACGGTGCCGCGGCCGTCTTGATAGGCTCGAAGGAAGCGGGCGAGCGGCTGGGCCTGAAGCCGCGGGCGCGCATCCGGGCGACCTCGCGCATCGGCACCGATCCGACGATCATGCTGACCGGCCCCGTGCCCTCGACCGAGAAGGTGCTGAAGTCCGCGGGCATGGAGATCGGCGATATCGACCTGTTCGAGGTGAACGAGGCGTTTAGCTCGGTCGTGCTGCGCTTCATGCAGGCCTTCGACGTGGACCATGACCGGGTCAACGTGAACGGCGGCGCCATAGCACTCGGCCATCCGCTGGGGGCCACGGGCGCGATCATCCTGGGCACGATGGTCGACGAGCTGGAGCGGAGCGGCAAGGAGACCGGCCTGGTGACCCTCTGCGTCGCCTCGGGCATGGGCGCCGCGACCGTGCTGGAGCGGGTCTGACCGCAGCGCGGTCGCCGTTTCACGATCCGCCTCCATATTAGTTTCGGAGAGCTACTTGATGCCGACGGCGCTTACGCGATCAGCGACAGGGAGGCGTGACGATGCGGGTTGCGGAATTCCTGGAAGACTACGCGTTCTCGTTCGGGACGGGCGATATGGAGGCGTTGGCGGACTTCTACGATGTGCCGCTGTCGCTGATCCAGCCCGAGGGCACGATGCTGCTGCACAGCCGCGAGGAACTGGTCGATCATCTGGTCGCGCGGCACGAACGCTATATCGCAGCGGGGCTTGCCCGGGTGAAGGGCTCCAGCGTGGAGGAAGTCGGCTTCGACGAGGGGCTCGGCATCCTAAACGTCCGCTGGGAGCTGCATGGCCGCAGTGGCAGCCTGATCACCACGATCGCGACCACCTATTTGCTGCGCCAGCGCGACGGCATCCTGCGCATCGCGGGCGTTGTGCGGCTGGACCAGTTGGCGGGCGGCACCGCATTGAATCGGCGCCACCAGGGCAGCGGGCGGGCCTGACCCCGACCCGGGCTGACACCGCGGGCGGCCCTGACTGTGCGCGTGCGGTCCAGGCCGTGGGCCGCATGCCCGAGACCGATAACCACACCAAGAACACCGCAGAGTAACGGGAGGACCGTCGTGGGCGAGAATTTCAACTATAGCGCCGCAAACGGCATCGCGACGATTGCCTGGGACCAGCCCGAGACCAGCATGAACGTGCTGACCGAGGACGGGATCCGCGATCTGGACGCCTGCGTTGACCGCGTGCTCGCCGATCCGGCGGTGAAGGCCGCGATCATCACATCGGCCAAGCCCGATTTCGCGGGCGGCATGGACCTGCGCACGCTGGCCGGCATCAAGGCCAAGGCCTCGGCCGAGGGGGGCGAGGGCGGCCCGGCGGCCACGCTGTTCGCCTTCGTCATGGCGCTGCATGGCGTGCTGCGGAAGATCGAGCGCGCCGGCGCCGATCCCAAGACCGGCAAGGGCGGCAAGCCGTTCATCTGGGCCTGCCCCGGCACCGCGATGGGCATCGGGCTGGAGATCGGCCTGGCCTGTCACCGCCGCATCGCCTCCGAGGATCGCGGCCGCATCGGCCTGCCCGAGATCATGGTGGGCCTGTTCCCCGGCGCCGGCGGCACGACCCGGCTGGTGCGCATGCTCGGCCTGATGGGTGCGTCCGAGCCGCTGCTGCAGGGCAAGACCTACGCCGCCACCAAGGCCAAGGCCGCGGGGCTGATCGACGAGGCGGCGCCCGGGCCCGAGCTGATGGCCCGCGCCCGGACCTGGGCCGAGCAGTGCACCGAATCCGATGCCGTCAAGCCGTGGGATCGCAAGGGCTTCAAGATGCCCGGCGGCGCGCCCTACACGCCCGCGGGCTTCCCGATGTTCGTCGGCGGCGTGACCATGACCCATGGCAAGACGCAGGGCGTCTACCCGGCTGCCAAGGCGATGCTCTCGGCGGTCTATGAGGGTGCGCTGGTCGATTTCGATAACGCGATCCGGATCGAAGCGCGTTGGTTCACCAGCGTCCTGATGGACCCGTCCAGTGAGGCGATGATCCGCTCGCTCTTCGTCTCGAAGCAGGCGTTGGAGAAGGGCGCCGTGCGCCCGGCCGGGGTCCCGGATCAGCGCGTGCGCAAGCTGGGCGTGCTGGGCGCCGGCATGATGGGCGCCGGCATCGCCCATATCGCGGCCGAGGCGGGTATCGAGGTGGTGCTGATCGATCGCGACGAGGCGGCGGCGGCGGGCGGTCTGGCGAAGATCGACGGCTTCCTATCCGACAGCGTCAAGAAGCGGCGCTTGGACGAGGATGGCAAGGCCGAGATCCTGGCCCGTGTCACCGCGACGGCGGATTACGGCAAGCTGGCGGGCGCCGATCTGATCGTCGAGGCGGTGTTCGAGGACGCGAAGATCAAGTCGGCCGTGACAAAGCAGGCGGAGGCTGCCGCGCCCGAGGCGGTGTTCGCGACCAACACCTCGACCCTGCCGATCACGGGTCTGGCCAAGGCCAGCGTGCGCCCGGCCGAGTTCATCGGCATCCACTTCTTCAGCCCCGTGCAGAAGATGATGCTGGTCGAGATCATCCGCGGCCGCGAGACCGGTGACCGGGCCGTCGCCAAGGCGCTGGATTTCGTGCGCCAGCTCAAGAAGACGCCAATCGTGGTGAACGACGCGCGCTTCTTCTACGCCAACCGCTGCATCCTGCCCTACGTGAACGAGGGCGTGCGGATGCTGGCCGAGGGGGTGGCGCCGGCACTGATCGAGAACGCGGCCACGCAGATGGGCAGGCCGCTGGGGCCGCTCCAGCTGTCGGATGAGGTGTCGCTGGAGCTGGGGC
>JBCCSW010000024.1:0-19373 GCA_039199465.1 Pseudomonadota bacterium | reverse complement strand
TCGGGAACGGCACGGCGTCGGTATGGCCGATCACCTCGAGCCGGTTCGGCAGGTCGGCGATCGCAGGCGCGACGATGCCGACCAGCTTGATCAGCACGTCCGTCGGCCGGTTGCCTGCACTCTCGAACAGCGGCTCGTCCACCAGGTCGACAAGCTCGATCAGCAGCCCGTCGGGCAGCGCGCGCACGACGACCTGACCGTCTTGGTTCAATGCATCGATGCGCGCGGCGGCCGCGTCGTCGGCGAACGGCGGTGTCTCGGCGGTATCTGCCGCGCCCTCCTCGACACCGCCGGTCGCGGGCTCGACGGCGGAACCTGCCCCAGGGGCGTCCCCAGGGGCGTCCCCAGGGGCGTCCCCTGCTCCCGCATCGGTGCCGCCGGTGGAGCCGGGTTCGGCGCCCGTATCTGAGCCCGTATCTGAGCCCGTATCGGCGCCTTCGACCGATCCGCCAAAGACGCCGTCGCCCCGGACCCCGCCGCCCCTGGGCTGGCCCAGCGCGTTCGCCGGAGCGTCGGCGGCGCCCGCCTCGGTCAGCGGCACGTCGTTGCGTGGCGGCGTACCGGTCTCGCTCTCCCCCGCGCGTGGATCGGGGGAGAACGCGCTCGGCCCGCCGGCGATGCCGGCGCCGCCGCCCGAGCTGAGCGTCAGGGGAATGGTCGGGTCGAAGTAATCGGCGAGGCCGGCGCGCTGCTCCTCGCTGGTGGCGTTCAGCAGCCAGAGCAGCAGGAAGAAGGCCATCATCGCCGTGACGAAGTCGGCGTAGGCGACCTTCCACGCCCCGCCGTGATGGGCGTGGCCATGCCCGCCATGCTTCTTCTTCACGATGATGGCGGCACCCTGCTGCGCCATGCGATCCCCCCGACCCGTGACGGCCCCGCAGTAGTGGAGAGAGATTGATGGGGAGTTGACCGTCGCCGCCGCGCGATCTTCACGCCGTGCTTACACGGGCCGGCGAGACTGCGCGGTGTGGACGGCAGCACGCCGGCTGCTCGGGTCAGGCGCGGGGAGCGGATGGAGAACAACGTACTGGCGCGCAAGCTGCGCGGGCCGAAGATGCGGCTTGCGGGCTTTCCGTCGATGGATCCGCTCTGCCACACCTTCGCGTCGATCGCCGCGACGCGCACGCGCGCCGAGCTGCGTCCCGGCATCGACGTCACGGTGTTCGGCTACGAGGTAATGCGCCACGGCGACTATCTGCGCGGGCTGCGCGCGCCCTCGGCGATCTATCTGCTGAGCTATGCCGCCCGCAACGGCGCCGGTCTGATCAAGGCGCATCCGCGGTTGCTCGGCAAGGTGCTGGATATCTATCTGGGCGGCGACGGCACGTTCGAGGAATCGAATTTCGCGCGCAGCCTCACGGCCATCGACCTCGCGATCTATGGACGCTTCGTCGATCTGCTGGCCCGCTGCTTCGACGAGGCGATCGTCGAGATCTGCGGCCGTTCGGCCATCGGCATGGCGAAACGCGCCCGCTTCGAGCAGATCCCCGGCATGGTGCGCATCGCGCCCGACAACTCAGAGATCTTCGTGATCAAGCTCAACTACCACGTCGCAGACGACAAGCGCGGCGCGGGGTTGGACTTCGTGGTCCCCGTCTCGACGCTTGAGCCGCTGAAACGCGACCTGGCGCAGGCGCAGTCGGCCTCGGACAGCAATCGCGGGCTCTGGGCCGATCACATGCTTGCGCAGGTGTTGTCCTCACCGATCGACCTGACCGGTGCGATACCGATCGGCAAGCTCAGCATCGCGGCGTTGAGCGAGCTGAAGCCGGGGGATGTGATCCCCCTGCCGCCGCAGGCGCTGGATCGGGTGCAGCTGCGCGCGCGGGGCGACAAAGGGTCGATCCTGGTGACGACGGGTCTGCTGGGCGCACGCGGGCGTCAAAAGGCCATCAGGCTCGCCAATGCGCCGGACGATGCCTTCCTGGACCCGTTGCGCGCCAGCATCGCCGCCGACCATAGCGCGGACCCGGCCGGTGTGCCGCCCCTGCCGCCCGAGCGGATGACCGGCGCAGCGGGCTGAGGCGGTCGCTGAGCGTGGTCGCGCTGGCGCCCATTGGCGGTGCTGTGCGCATGCCGCTGTCGGATACCGTGATCGCGTGCGCGCGCGGGCAGAGCCGCTTCGCGCTTGAGAGCACCAACCGACTGTGGCCTGATGGGCATAGGGGAAGTGACGGGCCGGTTGGCCCTGTCGCCAGGTGGAGGGGTCGACGTGCTCACGACACGGCTTCTAGGGATCGATGCGGCCGCCTGGGCTTGCGCCGCGGACAACGGCCGCCGGCGGGGAAGGCTGCTTGCGACCGTCCTGCTCGCCGGGGTGCTGGGCGCAATGGCCGCTGCGCATCCATCGCCCGCGCTGGCCGAGCAGGCGCGCTATCTGTTCGGCGCCAAGCGCAACGCGGCGGGCGACACCGCGGCACCCATCGGAAGCTATGCCGCAGGCTGCCTGTCGGGGGGCGAGGCGTTGGCCGAGACCGGGCCGGGCTGGCAGGCGATGCGCCTTAGCCGAAACCGCAACTGGGGCCACCCGTCGATGATCGAGTTTATCCAGCGCCTGTCCGGCAGGGCGCAGTCGATCGGCTGGCCCGGCATCTATGTCGGCGATATCAGCCAGCCCCGCGGCGGGCCGATGCTGAGCGGTCATGCCTCGCACCAGATCGGGCTGGACGCCGATATCTGGCTGCGCAGACCGGCCGAGACGCCGCTCAGCCGAGGCGAGCGCGAGCGCATCGGCTCGGTCGACGTCGTCGCGGCCGATGGCCGGACGGTCTCCTCCTACTTCTCGGACGAGCATCGCGCGCTGATCCGCGCAGCCTCCGAGGACGATGCCGTGGCGCGCATCTTCGTGCATGCGGCGATCAAGCAGAACATGTGCGACGCGGCGCCGGCCGGCGATCGCGCCTGGCTGCGCAAGGTCCGGCCCTGGTTCGGCCATGACGCGCATTTCCACGTGCGCCTGTCCTGCCCGGCCGGGGGCACCGCGTTTTGCGTCGATCAGCCGCCGCCGCCGCCCGGCGATGGCTGCGGGGCCGAGCTTGCATCCTGGTTCCAGCCGCCCGATCCGAACGCCAAGCCGGCGCGCCGAACGGGCCCGCCGCGGGGTCGCTACATCGCGCTCGCCGATCTGCCCGGTGCCTGTGCCGCCCTGGTGCGCTGAGCCTAACCGAAAGGGGCGACGGGCCCCTGATCGCTCCGTCCCCGATCGCTGTCCCTCCGATCGCTGTGCTTCCAATCGCTGTGCCCGTCATCGCGGGCCGGTGCGCCGCGCCCTCGATCCCTAGGCCCTCGATCCCTTTTTCCGCGATGGCTTGGCCCCGGTTTGCACGGTCTGGGATGGTGACCGCGATTGTCCTCGGCGGCGTGGGCGGCTATGGCTCGCGCGCCAGCCCGGGCGTCCTGTGCGCGCCGCATGCCATCGGGTGCCGCGCCCTGCCGCCTGACGGAGATCCCGATGACCGATGCCAGCCTGATCGCCAAGATCGACGCCGCCTTCGACGCGCGCGACACCGTCACGCCGGCCACCAGCGGCGACATACGCGCGGCGGTCGAACAGGTGCTGGGCGATCTAGACGCCGGGCGTGCGCGCGTGGCCGAGCGTGGCGACGACGGCAACTGGACGGTCAACCAATGGGCCAAGAAGGCGGTGCTGCTGTCCTTCCGCCTCTACGACATGGAACCGATCGCCGGCGGCCCGGGCGGCGCGACCTGGTGGGACAAGGTGCCCTCGAAATTCGCCGGCTGGGACGAGGCGCGCTGGCGCGCCGCCGGCTTCCGCGCGGTGCCGAACTGCGTGGTCCGGCGCTCGGCCTATGTGGCGCCCGGCGCGGTGCTGATGCCGTCCTTCATCAATCTCGGCGCCTATGTCGGCGAGGGGACGATGATCGACACCTGGGCCACGGTCGGCAGCTGCGCTCAGATCGGGCGCAACGTGCATCTGTCGGGCGGCGCCGGCATCGGTGGCGTGCTGGAGCCGCTGCAGGCCGGCCCGGTGATCATCGAGGACGGCTGCTTCATCGGCGCCCGCTCCGAGGTGGCCGAGGGCGTGATCGTGCGCGAGGGCTCGGTCCTGTCGATGGGCGTTTTCATCGGCGCATCGACCAAGATCGTCGACCGCGAGACGGGTGAGACCTTCATGGGCGAGGTGCCGCCCTACAGCGTCGTCGTGCCCGGAACACTACCCTCCAGACCCATGGCCGACGGCGCTCCCGGCCCGTCGCTCGCCTGCGCCGTGATCGTCAAGCGCGTGGATGAACGGACGCGCTCCAAGACCTCGATCAACGAGCTGCTGCGTGCCTGAACACGCGCCAGCCGCGACGCCGGATCCGGTCCATCTGCTGATGGTCGAGGTCGGTCGGAAGGAGGGCGATGGCCTGCCGGCCGAGGCGACCGGTGCAGCGCTTATCTGCTATTGCGCCGCGCCGAGCGAGAAAACCGCGGTGGACGCCACCGTCCAGGTGTTGCGCGAGGCCGGGCTCGCGCCGCTGGAGGTCGAGGCCTGGGGGACCGTAACGGCACCGGAGGCGCCGGAGGGCTTTGCCGTCGATCCCGACCTGGCAGACCGTGCTGCGACCCAGAACGCCGTCATCGTCGCCCATATCAGTGCGTTCACGACATGAGAGTTCCCGTCGAGACACCCGTTGATCCCGTTCAGCTGACTGCGGAACTGGTCCGCTGCCCATCCGTCACGCCGGCCGAGGCCGGCGCGCTCGACCTGCTGCAGGGCGTGCTGGTGGCCGCGGGCTTTGCCTGCACCCGGGTGCCGCGCGGCGGTATCGACAACCTCTATGCACGTTTCGGCACAGCCCCACCCTGCTTCGCCTTCGCGGGTCATACCGATGTCGTGCCGGTGGGCGAGATGGGCGACTGGTCGGTCGACCCGTTCGGTGCCGAGCGTCGCGACGGGCGCATGATCGGGCGCGGCACGGTCGACATGAAGTCGGGCGTCGCGGCCTTCGTGGCGGCGGCGATCGCCGTGTCGCCACGGCTTGCCGGGCGCGGGTCGATCGCGCTGATCGTGACCGGCGACGAGGAGGGCGATGCCACCGACGGCACGACGGCGCTGCTCGACTGGATGGCGGAGCAGGGGGAGCGGCCGGACTTCTGCGTGGTGGGCGAGCCGACCTCGGCCGAGCTGCTGGGCGACACGGTGAAGATCGGTCGGCGCGGCTCTTCGACGGGGCGCGTGACGGTGACGGGCAAGCAGGGCCACACCGCCTATCCCGATCGGGCGCTGAACCCGCTGCCGACGCTGGCGCGCATCGGCGCGCGGCTCTCGTCGCTGGTGCTGGACGAGGGGAGCGAGCACTTCCAGCCCTCGACGCTGGCCCTGACGACGATGGATGTCTGCAACCCGGCCAACAACGTGATCCCGCACAAGGGCCGGATGACCTTCAACATCCGGTTCAACGATCATCATACCGGCGCCTCGCTCGCCGCGATGATCGACGCCATGGTGGCCGAGGAGGCGGCGCGCGACGGCGCGGCGGCGTCGGTGGCGTGGACGATCTCGGGCGAGGCCTTCCTCACGCCGCCCATGAACACCGTCGGTTTGATCTCGCAGGCGATCGCGGCCGTGACGGGGGTGGAGCCGGTGCTCGGCACCGGTGGTGGCACCTCGGATGCGCGTTTCATCCGCGCGATTTGCCCGGTCGTGGAGTTCGGCCTGGTCGGCCAGGGTATGCACGCCGTGGACGAGAGCGTGGAGATCGCGCAGATCGCCGAACTGACAACGATCTATTCGGCGATGCTGGAGCGCTATTTCGATCTCTGACAGGTCCCGCTTGCGTCTGTTGGGCGGCAACGGGGCAAGACGAAAAACGCCCGGGCGCGTGACCCGGGCGTTCTTGATCGGTCGGTGCGGTCAGGGCTCTCAGGCGGCCTTGGCCTCCAACACGGTATCGATCTTCTCGGCGGCGGCGCTCTCGTCCAGTTCCTCCACGGCGGCCAGCTCGCGGGTCAGCCGCTCCAGCGCCGCCTCGTAGAGCTGGCGCTCGGAATAGGACTGCTCCGGCTGGTCCTCGGCCCGGTACAGGTCGCGCACGACCTCGGCGATCGAGATCAGGTCGCCGGAATGGATCTTCTGCTCATACTCCTGCGCGCGGCGCGACCACATCGCCCGCTTTATCTTTGCGCGGCCGCGCAGCGTGTCGAGCGCCCGATCCACCAGATCGGGGCTGGACAGCGGGCGCATGCCGACAGAGGCAGCCTTCGCGGTCGGGACGCGCAGGGTCATCTTGTCCTTCTCGAACGAGATCACGAACAACTCGAGCTTCATGCCCGCGACGTTCTGCTCCTCGATGGACACGATGCGGCCGACGCCGTGGGCCGGATAGACCACGTAGTCGTTTGCGCGAAAAGTACCCGAGCCGTGAGGATTCTTCTTTGCCATGGTATCTCCGGTCGCCGACGCGCCCTAACCATCACCGTTGCACACGGCACGCCGTGGCAGAGTTGGCTATGGGGCGCAAAAACCACGTCACCCAAGGCAACTTCCCCGAGTGATGCGGCAGCACACAGTGGTGGACGCTGCGCCGAAGCTCAGCGGTTTCTTCATTGAAGTGATACATAGCAGAATCAGGGCCCGGCTTCCAGAGCCGCGCGGAAACCGATGGATATGGCGTGAAAGTGGCAGGTCGATACTAAACCTTCCCGTTGCGGGAAATCGGCGCGTAGTGATGCGCCGATGGTCTAGTCGCCCTCACCCGGTTCCGCCGAGAAGTGGTTTTCGTACTTGTTCTCGACACCGTCGAATTCCTCTGCCTCGGGCAGGGCGTCCTTCTTCTCGGTGAGGTTGGGCCATGCCTCGGCGTATTTGCGGTTCACGTCGAGCCAGAGGGTCAGCCCGCCTTCCGTATCCGGGCGGATCGCGTCTGCGGGGCACTCGGGCTCGCAGACGCCGCAATCGATGCACTCGTCAGGATGGATGACGAGCATGTTTTCGCCTTCGTAGAAGCAGTCGACGGGGCACACCTCCACACAGTCGGTGTACTTGCACCTTATGCAGTTGTCGGTGACGACGTACGTCATGTCGGCTCCCGGGCGGCTTGGCCAGAACCACCCCTAGATAGGCATTCGGCCGCGGAGGGGTATGCCATGGAACGCCTTCGCCGCAAGATTTGCCTATCAACTCTGTCGTCGCAGTGCAGCAAGCTGTGCGCGCTCGCGCCGCGTGGGCTTTTTCCCGGCCTGCGGCGCGGCTGATAGCGCCGGTTCGGTTGCGGCCTCGGGCGCGCTGCCTGGCGGGGCGCTGGGCGCTGGTGCGGGATCGAGATCTGTAAAGAGCGCCTGCGCCTCGCCGGCGGGGCCGCGGCGCGTGCCGATCGCCTCGACCCGGATCGCCCGCACCCGGGCGCCTTGCGCAAAGCTGAGCGTGTCGCCGGGCGTCACGGTCTGCGCCGCCTTGGTGCAATGTCGACCGTTGATCCGGAGCCGGCCTGACTGGGCGATCTCGCCGGCCAGACCGCGGGTCTTGAAGAAGCGCGCGTGCCAGAGCCATTTGTCCACGCGCAGGCGCGGCGGCGGGCTATCGCTCAAGGCTCACGGGTTCTTCAACTTGGCAAGGATCGCGAAGGGGCTGTCGGGGTCCATCGGCTTCTCGAAGCGCTTTGACGGCCCTTTGTCGTGGCGCGGGGCACCCTGGTTCTTGCCGCCCTTGCCCTTTTTCTTCGGGCCCGGACCGTGACGTTTCTGGCCATCGCCATGGCCGCCCGCCACGTGGCCGTCGCCTGTCGCAGCGGCCACGCCCGCGGTCCCAGCCGACGCTGCAGCAGGCTGGCCCGTGTGATGCGCGCCCGCCTGATGCACGCCCGTCTGATGCGCGCCCGACTGATGCGGCCCTGACGCGTGGTGGCTGGGCTTACCGCCCGCATGACCCTCATGCCGGCGGCCTTTGCCGCCGCCCCCGCTGCGCCGCGGGCCGCCTTGGCGCTTGTCGTCCTGTCCGGGGCGGTTCGGGGCGCGACCGCCCGGGCGACCGCGCGGCTTCAGCTTGAAGACGAAGAAGACCTCGCTCTCCTCGCTCGGTGCCGCGCCATCGGCGGGCAGGGCGTCGGTTTCGCTCGTGGCGCTATCGTCCGAGGCTAACGCGGCCGTGTCGGCCGCAGCCCCCCTCTCGGCGCCGTCGCCCGCGGCGCGTGCCTGCGCCTCGGACGCTGCCGGTGCGCCGATGTCGGCGTGCTGACCCACAGGTGCCGCGGCATCGCAGACGGTCGCCTCGGTCGCAGGCTCCGCCGTCGCCGTCACCTCATCGGTGACCGGCGCGTCGGCACTGGCAGGCTCGGTTTTGACGATCTCGGGGGTGGGCGTTTCCGCGACCGCGGTCTCGGCCGCGACCTCGTTGGTCCCTGGCGTCGCTAACTCAGCTGTCGCGGGTTGCGCCTCGCCATGGAGCACCATCGGTGAGGCCAGCGCATTATGGAGATCGGCCGCACCGGCTGCTGGCGCGCGTCCGGCATCGGCCGCGGCATGAGCGCCCGTGTGGACCGCCACCGGCTCCGCCTCGGCTCCGGTCGCCCTATCGGCAGTCTCGCCCGTCGCTGTCTCGCCCGTCGCTGTCTCGCCCGCCGCCGTCTCGGTGTCGCTCGTCGCGGTCTCGACTGGTGCGCTCGAGGGCTGGTCGGCCGGGGCGTCTGCCGTCGGCGCCGTGGGCTGGTTGGCAGGGACCTCGGCTGTGCCCGGCTCGATGCTCGTCTCGGCCTTTGGCTCGGGTATGCGGGCTCGCTTCGGTCGCTCGCCCTTCTCGCCCTGGAAGCCAAGCCCGTCCATCAACTCGGCGAACTGCTCCAGCGTGCAGCCCGTGATCGAAAGCATATCGGGCGTTGCCTCGAACCCCGCGCGCGCATCGAGAGGGCGCAGCATGTCGGCCAGACGCTCCAGCATGTCGATGCGCAATGCCCTGGTGCCGCAGTTGCGATAGCCCGCCTTCGGCCAATAACCGGCCGAGCGCCCGGGCTCGACCGCCACGGTGACTTGGCCCGGCGGCGGCGGCGATGGGATATCCTCGATGCCTTCGCTCAGCGCCCATAGGACGAGGCGCAGTCGCGTCGGCGCGGGCTTCAGCAGTGCAGGCAGGAAGATGTGGTGCTGGCCAAAGCGCACGCCGTGCTTGCGCAGCATTGCCCGCTCGTCCTGCCCCAGCGCCTTTACGTCATCGGCGATCTGGCGCCGCGGGATGACGCCCATCGCCTCGGAAAGCTGGAAGGCCACGCCGCGGGCGAGCCCGGTCACCGTCTCGTCGGCCTGCATCGCCAGCATCGGCTCGAACAGCGCCTTCACGCGCCGGTCCAGCCAGTGCGAGATCCGCCGCTCGACTTTCTCGGACACCGCCTCATCGGCGATATCGTCGACGAAGACGCGGATCCGCGGCTGCAGGGTGCTGTCGCCCTTCTCAAGCCGGCCGATCGCATCGGTGCCCCACATCAGCGCGCCCTGCTCGGTCAACGCGATCTCTCCGTCGGGCGCGTTGTAGAGCTTGTCTGCGCGCCGCCCGAACTCGGCCTGCAAGGCGGCGAGCGAGGCGGACTGCAGCACCTTCTTCTCGGCGCCCACGGCACGTTCGTCGGCGGTGAATCGGAAGCCGTCCAGCCGCCCGGCGAATTCGCCTTCGACCGTGACCTCGCCGTTTTCGTTCACCTCGGCCAAGAGCCGCTCCTTCTGCTTCAGCCGGCGCATCAGCACCGAGGTGCGACGGTCGACAAAGCGCTGCGTCAGGCGCTCGTGCAGCGCATCCGACAGCCTGTCCTCGACCGCGCGGGTCGTCTCGCGCCAAGCGGCGGGGTCCTCCAGCCACGCGGCGCGGTTGGCGACATATGTCCAGGTCCGGATGAAGGCGATCCGCTTGGAGAGTGCGTCGATGTCACCATCAACACGGTCCAGACGTTCGACCTGCCCGGCCAACCAGTCCGAGGGTATTACGCCCGGATTCCCCGATAGAAAATGATAAATCCGGCCGATAAGACCTGCATGATCCGTGGCCATGACCTTTCGGAAATCCGGGATTTGACAACAGTCCCAGAGCAGGCGCACCCGGGCCGGATGGTTCGCGCTGCGCAGGATCGCCTGATCGGCGCAGAGATGGCGCAGAACGGCGAGATCCTCGGCCTCGCGCGCCCGGGTCAGGTTCTCGGCACCCTCCTCGGCGGATGGCGCGCGCTCCAGGCTCTGGATCAGCCGGTCGACCGTGGCGAAATCCAGCGCCGAATTGCGCCATTGCAGACGGTCGAGCGGCTTGAAGCGGTGGTTTTCGATCGCCTCCACCAGATCCTCGTCGAACGGGCTCGCCTCGCCCGTGACGCCGAAGGTCCCGTCCTGGGTGTAGCGGCCGGCGCGGCCCGCAATCTGTCCGATCTCGTTTGCCATCAGGTATCGGAAGCGGTGGCCGTCAAATTTTTGTGTACCGGCAAAGGCGATGTGGTCGACATCGAGGTTAAGTCCCATCCCGATCGCATCGGTGGCGACGAGGTAGTCGACCTCGCCCTCCTGATAGAGTCGGACCTGGGCGTTGCGCGTGCGGGGGCTGAGCGCACCCATCACGACGGCGGCGCCGCCGCGCTGACGGCGGATCAGTTCGGCGATGGCATAGACCTGGTCGAGCGAGAAGGCGACGACGGCCGTGCGCGGCTTCAGACGCGACAGCTTTCGGGCGCCGGCATAGGTGAGGGTCGAGAAGCGTTCCTTCGACGTGAACCGCGTCTTGGGCACCAGACTGGCGATACGGGCGCGGATCACCGATGAGCCCATGAACATCGTCTCGCGCCGGCCGCGGGCGTTCAGCAGACGATCGGTGAAGACATGGCCGCGGTCGGGATCGGCGCAGAGCTGGATCTCGTCGACGGCGACGAAATCCGCCATCCCGTCCAGCGGCATCGCCTCGGCGGTGCACACGAAATACTGTGCGCGCGCGGGCAGGATCTTCTCCTCGCCGGTGATCAGCGCGACGACCGAAGGGCCGCGCTTGGCGACGATCTTGTCATAGACTTCGCGGGCCAGCAGGCGCAGCGGCAGGCCAATCACGCCTGTGCGGTAGGTGAGCATGCGCTCGATGGCGTAGTGGGTCTTGCCGGTGTTGGTCGGGCCGAGAACGGCGGTGATGCCCGCGCTCTCCCCGTCGAAGGGTGCGTTCATCTCGCGCTGTCTCCGCCGGCCCCTCGTCTCTGCCTTAGGGATATGGGGCAGGGGGCGCAAGGCAGCGAGCCGGTGGTCGCCACTGCGGCGATGGCGCCCCGTTGCCGCCTTCGCGATGGTCCGCAGGCACCGCCGCACCGGGCCGGGGCGCAAAGGCAGAAGGCTGGCGATAGGCCATGCGCAACAGAGTGCTGAGCAGTCTGGGCGCGCGAGAGAGGGTGGCTGCGAGCGACTGCCGGGCGCCTAGCTGTCGCGACCCTCGACCTGCTTGGCGAGACGGTCGATGCCGGCTTGGGCACCCGGCTGGTTGGGATGGATCTCCAGCACGCGCTTGAACACCTCATAGGCCTGCGCGTCCTGTCCCGTGCGGTCCAGGATGATGCCAAGGCCCGATAGCGCGCCGAAATGCCGGGGTTCCAGCGTCAGCACTGCTTCGATATCCGCGACCGAGGCGCCATAGCGGCCCTGCAGGAAGTGCACCGTCGCGCGCTGGTTCCATCCCTCGGCGAACTCCGGCGCAAGGCGGACGATGTCATCGAGGTGGACGAGCGCGGCCTCGTAGTCCTCCGCCTCCATCTTCTCACGCGCGCGGCGCATGAGGAAGTCGACCGAATCCGAACCCGAGCGGCGCCAGACACGCCAGATCTGCGATTGGATGATCTGCCAGGCTTCCTGATCGGGATCGCCCAGCATGTCGAACAGCGCGCGAAGCTGCTCGTCCCGGGCCATCGTCTCGGCGGGCAGGTCGAGCTCCTGCGCATCCTCGGTCGTCAGCACCTCCTCGTCGGGCGAGGGCATTTGCGGCAGCGCCTCGTCGGGCAGCGCGCCGTCGTTTTCCGGATCGGGCAGGACCGGGACGTCTTGGATCTCAAGGACCAGACCGGCGCGCGACGCGTCGACCGGCTCGATGGCACGCTCGACCTCCGCCACACTGCGCATAGGCATCAGCAGCAAGGCGCAGGCGATGATCGCCGTGGCGGCGCGATTGGATGTCCCTCGGTTCATCTTGGAAAAAGTAGCCACGCTGACTAGGAGTGCAAGCAACGGCTGCGTGCGCAGCGCGGGGCGGGCCGCCTGCCCGCCGGCCTTCAACGAAGCGGCCTTCGCCGCACGGGCGAGCACGGGCGAGGAGGAAGCGTGATGTCGGATCTTGAGAGCGCCGCCGAGAAGCTGCGCGAGAAGCTGGAAGGCAAGGACTTTCCGGGCAGCGTCAAGTTCGAGGTCGAGGGCGCCGGGGCGATCATCGTCGACAGCGCCGGCGTGCGCATCGAGGATGGGGATGCGGAGCTGACCGTGAAGGGCGACCTAGACACCTTCCGCGACATGTTCGGCGGCGATCTGGATCCGACGCAGGCCTTTATGACCGGCCGCATCGAGGTCGATGGCGACATGGGCGCCGCGATGCAGCTGGTCCAGTACCTTTGACGGACGGTCGCTGATGGATGGTGCCGTGGGCGCCCGCGCGCCTGCGGATCCGGCACCGGCGGCAGGGCATCGTCCCGTGATCGCCCTGCCGCCCGGCGCCCGGGCGTGGGACGACGGCCTGGCGCTTGAGGCGGCCGACGGCACGGCGCTCAGGGCCGCGATCTGGCGGCCCGGTCCCGCAGCGACGGCAGACCGCGGTCTTGCGCTGCTTTTGACGGGGCGCGTTGAATTCCTCGAGAAGATCGCGCTGCCGGCGACCGCCCTTTCGGACCGCGGCTACACCGTGGCGTCGCTCGATTGGCGCGGCCAGGGCCTGTCGGCGCGCGCGCTTCGCGACCGTCGTCGCGCCCATGTGGACGATTTCGAGCGCTATGACGCGGATCTGGCCGCCCTGTTGTCTTACCCGGCGCTCGCGGCGCTCGGACCGGTGCGGGTAGTCCTGTCGCACTCGATGGGGGGCTGCATCCTGCAGGGCGCGCTGGCGCGCGGCACCGTCACGGCGGATCGGCTGATCTACTCCGCGCCGATGGCCGGCGTGCGCGCCGGCGGGGCGGCGAAGGGCGCGCTGCCCGGCGTGGCGAGGACGATGCGTGCGCTCGGCCTTGGCGGTGCCTGGCCGCCGGCACCGCGCGCCGGGCGCGCCTATGTCCTGAAGGGCTTCGACGGCAACTGCCTGACCAGCGATCGAACGCTCTACGACTGGTATGCGGACGGTCTTCGGGAAAAGCCATCTCTGGCGCTGGGCCTGCCGACCTTCGGTTGGCTCGCTGCCGCCTTCGACGCGATGGAGCAGGCGGCGGCGCTGCAGCAGACGCATATCCCGTCGCTAGTGCTGATCGGCAGCCGCGAGGGTGTCGTCGATCCGGCCGCAGTGCGGGCGATGGCGCGCGCGATAGACGCCAAGCTCGCTGTGATCGACGGCGCGCGGCATGATCTTTTCATGGAGACGCCGCCGCGGCGCGCCGCGCTCTGGCAGGCGATCGACGAGTTCCTTGGCCTGCCGGGCACGGACGTCGCGGCCGCGTCAGCGGGCTGAGAGCACCCGCCGCGCGGTTTCGGCCAGTTCCGGCGTGGCGGCGGCGACGACGTTGCCGCCCCAGCGGCAATCGCCCCCCTGCCAATCGGTGACGACACCACCCGCGGCCTCGACCAGCGCTTTCGGCGCGGCGATGTCATAGGCCTGCAGATCGCATTCCACGACCAAGTCGATCTGGCCCGCGGCGAGCATGGCGTAGGCATAGCAGTCCATGCCGTAGCGCGTCAGGCGGGCGGCATCGCGGAGATGCGCGAAGACCGCGGCATCGGCATCGTTGAAGAGCTCGAGCGCGGTCGTCATCAACGTGGCCTCGGCCAGGTCGCGGGTGCGCCGGACCGCGATCGGCCGCGTCTGCCCGGCGCGCGTCAGGCTGGCGCCCCGGTCCCGCAGGCCCAGGAACCGCTCATCGGTCCAGGGATGATCGACCAGGCCCAACACGCCGCGGTCACCATCGTCTAGGGCGATGAGCGTACCCCAGGTCGGCAGGCCGGCGATGAAGGCCCGCGTGCCGTCGACGGGATCGATTACCCAGGTCGCGCCGGAGGAGCCGTGGCGGTCCTCGTGCTCCTCGCCCAGTACCGTGTCGTCGGGCGCCTCGGCCGCCAGGAGCGCCCGGATCGCGGCTTCGGCCCCGCGGTCGGCATCGGTGACGGGATCGAAGGCGCTGTCATCCAGCTTGTTGTCGGCGACCAGCCCGGCTGCCCGAAATCGGGGCAGCGTCTCGGCCCGCGCGGCATCGGCAAGACGGACGGCAAGATCGGCTGCGCGGTCGAGATCGATGGTCATGTCAGTATCCGTCAGAGATCAGCCGGCGGGAGCGACCGGCGTGATGCGGCGCGCTAACGCTCTCGCTTAGCTGCCCTGGACGGTGGCGTCGATCTCGAAGGCGCGCCGGTCGGCGCGCGAAGGGAAGGCTGTCGCGCCCCGTGGACCGACAGCCTTTCGCGTGGGCCTACGGCGGCGGTGCCGGCGCAGGCGACGGTGTGTCTAGGCGGCCTCGCCGAGGACGCGCGCGAGGTCGAAGAGACGGCGGCGCTGCGTCTCGGGGATCGCGTAGTAGGCGCGCACCAGCTCCAGCGCTTCCTTATCCGTCAGCATGCTGTCTTCGCGCGCTTCATTAACGGCGCTGTCTAACCCCTCGAAGAAGAAGGAGACCGGCACGTCGAGCGCTGCGGCCACATCCCAGAGCCGCGAGGCGGAGATGCGGTTGGCACCCGTCTCGTATTTCTGGATCTGCTGGAATTTGATGCCGACTTTTTCGGCCAGCTGCTGCTGCGTCATGCCGGTCATCCACCGACGCTGACGCACCCGCTGACCCACATGCACATCGACCGGATGGCTCATCGCCTGCTCTCCCTTATGGCTCAACCCGTGCTTGTTTTTGATCCTAGCTGTAAAAGGGGCGAAACTAGGATTTGGGAAGGGGTCTCAATCGTTCTCAGTTCGTTTTTTCAAGATCCGTAGTGTTGTCAGAAGTTTCAATCGGTTAGCGCAATTATTATGCTACTCATGGTTGTTTTGCGTGCAATCGATGCCACCCGACCGTAGTACCGTGCCGCGATTGCACCCAATTTGGCGATTCTCGCCATGATTGTTCTCGCAGGAACATGTATCATAAAATGCAGAAATTTCATTCAACCTAGGATTGACGACTCGGATTCGTCTTTCCAACGGACTTACACGACCGGATTCAGAATTCGTTAGGCTTATAAGCGGTTATCATTCGGGGGCTGACAGTCGGTCTCAGCCCTCCGGCCATGTAATCGCGGCGGGATGCGTCATCCGTGTCTGCGTCAGCTTGCCGCCCGTGCAGCCCGCTTACGCTCATGCGGGTCGAGGAACCGCTTGCGCAGGCGAATGACCTTTGGCGTGACCTCGACGAGTTCATCGTCGTCGATATACGCTATTGCCTGCTCCAAGCTCATGCGCGATGGCGGCGTCAGCTTCACCGCATCGTCCTTTCCCGCTGCGCGAATGTTGGTCAGCTGCTTTCCCTTGAGAGGATTGACCTCCAAGTCGTTGTCGCGGCTGTGCTCGCCGATGATCATGCCCTGGTAGACGGCCTCGCCACCGCCGATGAACATCCGGCCCCGGTCCTCCAGATTGAACAGGGCGTAGGGCACGCTGTCGCCGGTCTCCATCGAGATCAGGACGCCCGCGCGCCGGCCGGGGATCGGCCCGCGCCAATCGGTGTAGTCGTGGAACACACGGTTCATCACGCCCGTGCCCCGCGTGTCGGTCAGGAACTCGCCATGATAGCCGATCAGCCCGCGCGAGGGCACATGCGCGACGATGCGGGTCTTCCCGGCGCCCGAGGCGCGCATCTCCACCAGTTCGCCCTTCCGGGTGGCGAGCTTCTCGACCACGGTGCCGGCGTAGTCCTCGTCGACATCGATGGTGACTTCCTCGATCGGCTCCAGCCGGCGGCCGTCCTCTTCGCGGATCACCACGCGCGGGCGCGAGATCGACAGCTCGAAGCCCTCTCGGCGCATGTTCTCGATCAGCACGCCCATCTGCAGCTCGCCCCGGCCCGAGACCTCGAAGGCTTCGCCGCCCGGCGTGTCGGCGATCTTGATGGCGACATTGCCCTCGGCCTCGCGGCTGAGGCGCTCGCGAATGACGCGGGACTGCACCTTGCTGCCATCGCGGCCGGCCAGCGGGCTGTCGTTGATGCTGAAGGTTACGGTGATCGTGGGCGGGTCGATCGGCTGGGCGGGCAGGGGCGTGTCGATGGCGGGGTCGAGCAGGCTGTCCGACACCGTCGACTTTGCCATGCCGGCGATCGCCACGATGTCGCCGGCCTGCGCCTGCTCGACGGGCTGGCGCGACAGGCCCCGGAAAGCCAGCACCTTCGAGACGCGGAAGCGTTCGACGTCGCGCCCCGCGCGCGACAGGGCGCGGATCTGGGTGCCGGGCTTGACGGTGCCCGCCTCGATCCGGCCGGTCAGCATCCGGCCCAGGAACGGGTCCGCCTCGACGGTGGTCGCCAACATCTGAAAGGGCTCCGCGCCGCGCGCCTCGACCTTCGGGGCGGGGACATGGGCCACGATCATCTCGAACAAGGGCTTCAGGTCCTCGCGCGGGTCGTCCAGCTCCTTCGCGGCCCAGCCCGAGCGGCCCGAGGCGTAGAGCACGGGAAAGTCGAGCTGCTCCTCGTCGGCGTCGAGGGCCGCGAACAGGTCGAACACCTCGTCCAGCGCCCGGTCAGGCTCGGCATCCGGCTTGTCGACCTTGTTCAGCACGACGATGGGGCGGAGGCCGAGCGCCAGCGCCTTAGCGGTCACGAATTTGGTCTGCGGCATCGGCCCCTCGGCCGCGTCGACCAGCAGGACGACGCCGTCGACCATGCTGAGAATGCGCTCCACCTCGCCGCCGAAATCGGCATGGCCGGGCGTATCCACGATGTTGATGCGCGTCTCGCCCCACTCGACCGAGGTGCATTTGGCGAGGATGGTGATGCCCCGCTCGCGCTCGATGTCGTTCGAGTCCATGGCGCGCTCGGCTATGGCCTGGTGGTCGCGGAACGCGCCCGACTGCTTCAGCAGCGAGTCGACGAGCGTGGTCTTACCATGGTCGACATGCGCGATGATCGCGATGTTGCGAAGCGCCATGCGACGTCTCCTCAGCGTTTCGATGCAGGAACTTGGGCGTGCCTTGGCGCAAAGCTGGGGCGGGGGCAAGGAATGTCTCGCCTTGGCCGTGCTCGCGGCAGGCGGCTGGGCCTTTCGTGTGGCGGCCGGGCGCGCTAAGCGCGGGTGCCGAAAGCGGATCGGGCCTGCGTGCGGTTGGGAAGTCGAGGGTCGAGATGAAGGCGATGCGGTTGCACGAGACGGGCGGCCGGCTGGTCGCGGACGAGATCGCGCCGCCGCGGCCCGGCGCCGGAGAAGTATCGGTTCGGGTCGCCGCCTGCGGGGTCAATTTCGCCGACACGCTGATGGTGCAAGGCCGCTATCAGGAGAAGCCGGTCCTGCCCTTCGCCCCAGGGCTGGAGGTCGCCGGCACGATCGAGGCGGTGGGCGAGGGCGTGGACCTGGTCCCGGGCACGCGGGTCGCGGCGCTTTGCGGCCATGGCGGCATGGCCGAGGTCGCGATCGCCCCCGCGCCGACCTGCGTCGCGCTGCCCGACGACATGACGATGACGGCCGCGGCCGGGCTGCAGGTCGCCTACGGAACGGGGCATGTGGCGCTGGCCTATCGCGCGCGGCTTCAGCCCGGCGAGCGGCTGCTGGTGCTGGGCGCGGCCGGCGGTACGGGGCTGGCCGCGGTCGAGATCGGCGCCCTGATGGGGGCCAAGGTCATCGCGGTGGCCCGCGGGGCCGAGCGGATCGAGACGGCGCGCAGTGCCGGTGCCCACCACGTGATCGACAGCGACAGCGCCGATCTGCGTGAGGCGGTCAAGACGCTCGGCGGTGCCGATGTCGTCTACGACCCGGTCGGTGGCGACCAGTGGAAGGCGGCGTTGCGCGCCGCCAATCCCGAGGCGCGCCTGATGCCCATCGGCTTCGCCAGCGGCGAGGTGCCGCAGATCCCAGCCAATATCCTGCTGGTGAAGAACCTCGACGTGATCGGGTTCTACTGGGGCGCCTATTACCGCTTCCGGCCAGATGTGCTCGCGGCGAGCTTCAGGCAGCTGCTCACTTGGGTCGCGGAGGGTCGCCTGACGCCCCGCGTCGGCCATGTCCTGCCGCTCAGCGACGCCAACGAGGCCCTGGCGCTCCTTAGCGAGCGCCGCGCGACCGGGAAGGTGGTCCTGACACCCTGAGCCGGGCGCATTCCCTCTCCGCCCGCTCGTTGAGGGCCGAGAGTTCGGTCGTCAGGCGACCTCCTTGCGGCGGCTGACTCCGTAGGCCTCGCGCAGATACTCCGCCAATGCGGCCAGCGGGGCGCCGCCCGCGCCCCGGCGGATATACATGTTGATCATGGTCTTCGGCAGCCGCGGCAGGCCGGCCTCGGGCCCCACGATCTCGAACTGGGGCGAGGCGGCGTGTCCGATCATCGCATGAACGGCCAGATCGGCCGACACCGACGCCTCCACCGTGCGCGTCGACTGCGTGTCGACAGCGTTCTCCCAGGGGATCCCCGCCACGTCCAGGGCACGTAGGGCCCATTGGCGGAAAATGCACTCACGTTCGAAGGCTACCCTCAGGGGGCGCTGGCGGCAGGCGTTGCCGCCGGGCGCGCCCACCCAGACGATCGGCTGCGCGAGCAGCGTCTCGCATTCGGGCGACGCGGTGCCTTCGGTCGTCAGGATCAGGTCGACGGCGCTTTCGGCCAGCATCGCGCGCAGCTTCTTGGTGTTCGACGAGTAGAGGTTGACCCGGACCCTTGGAAAGGCGCGGTCGAAGCGCTTCAGGATCGACGGGATGTGCGGATACACGATGTCGGTTGGCACGCCGAAGCGAACCTCGCCCTCGAACTCGGCCGAGGTCATGCGCGCGATCGCCTCGTCATTCAGCGCCAGCAACCGGCGGGCATAGCCGAGCATCAGCTCGCCCTGCGGCGTCAGGCCGATCTGCCGGGCGCTGCGGTCGATCAGGCTCTGCCCCAGGCTGTCTTCCAGCCTCTTGAGCTGCATCGAGACGGCCGATTGCGTGAGATTGAGATGCGTCGCGGCCTTGGTGACCCCGCCGAGCTCGGTCACGGTCACCAGGGCGCGGAGCGCTGTCAGGTCGAGCGTTCTCACATCACCCTCCTTGATGGGTGGCCCCACAAACATTCATTGGAAGAATATAGGCGCGATCTCCATAACATCATTATCGCTGATGCCAAGAAGGAAAGCCATCAGCTTCAC